>NZ_JBSFET010000037.1:0-64813 GCF_053594575.1 Streptomyces sp. NPDC001880 | reverse complement strand
GCTCTACCGGGACATCACCGACTTCGCGCATGACATGGCGTCATGGGGTGCGCGCCCAGCGCCGTCTGCCGAGCCACGATCCGCCGCTCCGCCCGCATCAGCCGCCAGCCGCGCCGCAGCAGGAACGGCACCGACTTGCGTCCCTCGCGCAGATCCCGCAGCAGACGGCGGCGGAACGTCGTCGTCGGACGGCCGCGCAGGCACAGCGCGTCCGCCAGCACGCCCAGTTCCTGGCACCGCTCGACTATGTCCGCCGCGAAGATCCCCTCGGCCACGAACAGCGGCGTGCGCTCGATGTGGAGTGCCTCCCGGTCGACCCGGGAGCTGGTGGCGATGTCGTAGACCGGGACGTGGGTGCGACCCGTGCGGCACAGTTCCTCGATCGCGGCGACCGCGGCGTCGGCGTCCCAGGACTGCGCGGAGTCCCAGTCGATGTCCGTACTGCCGGGAACGAGCGGCAGCGTGGGGTCGTCGCCCTCCTTGTAGAAGTCGTCCAGGCGCAGCACCGGCAGGTCGGTGCGGGCGGCGAGAGAGGACTTGCCGGAGCCGGAAGGGCCCGCGAGCAGCACCACGCGGGTCGGGATCGGTTGGGAATTCACAGAACACGAGTGTGAGGCATTGACCCGTGCAGGGGATCCCCCGGTGGCCGTGTTGGTATCGAGCATCACCACTCAACTACTCTGCGCACTCGGATGATTACTCGACGTCTCGATCGGATGGGAACTCCATGGCACGTCATGCACTTTCCAAGTCCCGGCGCCGCGCTCTGCTGAGGGCAGGCCTGACCGTCACCGCGGTGGGTGCCGCGCTCGGTGCGGGGGGTGCGGCGGCCCAGGCGGCGCCGCTGCCCCACGTGCCGGTCGTGGGCGCCGACACCGGCCTCGGTGAGGCCGGGGAGGTCGCCGGGGGCGCGGTGACCGGGGCGCTCGGCGACTCGCTCGGCAACGGCATCGCGCCGGTGACGCATCAGCGGCTCGACCCGCTGGCCGGCACCGGCATGGATCCGCTGGACAACGCGGTGGGTACCCAGGTCGCCGACTTCAAGCCGCTGTCCACGACCGTCGTCACCGACCCGCTGACCAGCGGTGGTGCGCTGAAGGACCTGCCGCTGGCCGGGCCGGTGGCGCAGGCGCTGCACGGCGGCTGAGCGACGCGCAACGGCCTGTTCCCCCGGGGTGCCGGAGGAACAGGCCGTTGCCGTGCGGGGATCCGGTCAGTACGAGGAGCCCGAGACGCCCAGGGCGCCCGTCGGGTGCCAGACCGTCTTGGTCTCCAGAAAGGCCGTCAGGCGGTGGGTGCCCGGGTCGGCCGTCCAGTCCGTGGCGCCGCCGCCCTCGACGGGCTGTGGACGCAGGACGCGCTTCAGGTTGTCCGCCGCCGCGGTCTCCAGCTCCTTCGCCAGTGCGGCGTCGGCGCCCGTGAGGTCGATGGCGTTGACGTCCTGGTGGGCGGCGAGCGGCGCGGCGATCTCCGCGGTCCTTCCGGACAGGATGTTCACCACTCCGCCCGGCAGATCGGAGGTGGCCAGCACCTCGCCCAGCGAGAGCGCGGGCAGCGGGGAGGCCGCCGAAGCGATGACCACGGCCGTGTTGCCGGTCGCGATCACCGGGGCGATGACCGAGACCAGGCCCAGGAACGAGGACTCCTGGGGCGCCAGGACCGTGACCACACCGGTCGGCTCGGGGGTGGACAGGTTGAAGAACGGGCCCGCGACCGGGTTCGCTCCGCCCACGACCTGGCCGATCTTGTCGGTCCAGCCGGCGTACCAGACCCAGCGGTCGATCGCCGCGTCGACGACGGCCGCCGCCTTGGACTTCGACAGGCCCTCCGCGTCCGCCACTTCCCGTACGAACTGGTCCTTGCGGCCCTCCAGCATCTCCGCGATGCGGTAGAGGATCTGGCCGCGGTTGTACGCGGTCGCTCCCGACCAGCCGCCGAACGCCTTGCGGGCGGCCACGACCGCGTCGCGGGCGTCCTTGCGGGAGGACTGGGGGGCGTTCGCCAGCCACTTGCCCTTCGAGTCCGTCACCTCGTACACCCGGCCGCTCTCGGAGCGGGGGAACTTGCCCCCGACGTACAGCTTGTAGGTCTTGAAGACGCTCAGACGGTTATCGGACATCGAGGTACGCCTCCAGGCCGTGACGGCCGCCTTCGCGGCCGAAGCCCGACTCCTTGTAGCCGCCGAAGGGCGAGGTCGGGTCGAACTTGTTGAACGTGTTGGCCCAGACGACGCCCGCCCGGAGCTTGTTCGCCACCGCGAGGATGCGGGAGCCCTTCTCCGTCCAGATGCCGGCCGAGAGGCCGTACTGGCTGTTGTTGGCCTTGGCGACCGCCTCGTCGGGCGTGCGGAACGACAGCACCGACAGCACCGGGCCGAAGATCTCGTCGCGGGCGATGGTGTGCGCCTGGGTGACGCCGGTGAACAGCGTCGGGGCGAACCAGTAACCGGCGGAGGGGAGTTCGCAGGGGGCGGTCCAGCGTTCGGCGCCCTCCGCCTCGCCCGTCTCGGCGAGTGCGGTGATCCGGGCGAGCTGCTCCGCGGAGTTGATCGCGCCGATGTCGGTGTTCTTGTCCAGCGGGTCGCCGAGCCGGAGCGTGGACAGCCGGCGCTTCAGCGCGTCCAGCACCTCGTCCTGGACCGATTCCTGGACCAGGAGCCGCGAGCCCGCGCAGCAGACCTGGCCCTGGTTGAAGAAGATGCCGGTGACGATGCCCTCGACGGCCTGGTCGACCGGGGCGTCGTCGAAGACGATGTTGGCGCCCTTGCCGCCCAGTTCGAGGGTGACCTTCTTGTCCGTACCCGCGACCTGGCGGGCGATGGCCTTGCCGACCGCGGTCGAGCCGGTGAAGGCGACCTTGTTCACGTCCTCGTGCGCGACGAGGGCGGCGCCCGCGTCGCCGTACCCGGTGAGGATGTTCACGACGCCCTTGGGCAGGCCCGCCTGGCGGCAGATGTCCGCGAAGAACAGCGCGGAGAGCGGGGTCGTCTCGGCAGGCTTGAGAACCACCGTGTTGCCGGTGGCGAGCGCCGGGGCGATCTTCCACGCGAGCATGAGCAGCGGGAAGTTCCACGGGATGACCTGGCCCGCGACACCGAGCGGGCGCGGGTTCGCGCCGTAGCCGGCGTGGTCCAGCTTGTCGGCCCAGCCCGCGTAGTAGAAGAAGTGCGCCGCGACCAGCGGGAGGTCCGCGTCGCGGGTCTCCTTGATCGGCTTGCCGTTGTCCAGGGTTTCGAGGACGGCGAGCTCGCGGCTGCGCTCCTGGATGATCCGGGCGATCCGGAAGAGGTACTTGGCGCGCTCGGAGCCGGGCAGCGCCGACCACTTCTCGAACGCCTTGCGGGCCGCCTTCACGGCCCGGTCGACATCGGCGGCGCCGGCCTGCGCGACCTCGGAGAGCACCTCTTCGCTGCTCGGCGAGACGGTCTTGAAGACCTTGCCGTCGGCCGCCTCGGTGAACTCGCCGTCGATGAACAGCCCGTACGAGGGGGCGATGTCGACGACCGAGCGGGACTCGGGGGCGGGGGCGTACTCGAATGCAGATGCCATGGGGATCAGTCCACCGTCACGTAATCGGGGCCGGAGTAACGGCCGGTGCTGAGCTTCTGGCGCTGCATCAGCAGATCGTTCAGCAGGCTGGAGGCGCCGAAACGGAACCAGTGGTTGTCCAGCCAGTCCTCGCCCACGGTCTCGTTCACCAGCACCAGGAACTTGACCGCGTCCTTGGACGTGCGGATGCCGCCGGCCGGCTTCACGCCGATCTGCACACCGGTCTGCGCGCGGAAGTCGCGCACGGCCTCCAGCATCAGCAGGGTGTTCGCGGGCGTGGCGTTCGTCCCGACCTTGCCGGTCGAGGTCTTGATGAAGTCGGCGCCGGCCAGCATGCCGAGCCAGGAGGCGCGGCGGATGTTGTCGTACGTGGACAGCTCGCCCGTCTCGAAGATCACCTTCAGGCGGGCGTCGGTGCCGTCGGCCCGCGCGCACTCCGCCTTCACGGCGAGGATCTCCTCGTACACCTTCAGATAGCGGCCGGAGAGGAAGGCTCCCCGGTCGATCACCATGTCGATCTCGTCGGCCCCGGCGGCCACGGCGTCGCGGACGTCCGCGAGCTTCACGTCGAGCGCGGCGCGGCCGGCGGGGAAGGCCGTCGCCACCGACGCCACCTTCACACCGGAACCGGCCAGCGCGGCGACGGCGGTCGCCGCCATGTCGGGGTAGACGCAGACCGCCGCGGTGCGCGGGGTCGTGCGGTCGGTCGGGTCGGGATGGACGGCCTTGGCGGCGAGGGCCCGGACCTTGCCCGGGGTGTCCGCGCCTTCCAGCGTCGTCAGGTCGATCATCGAGATGGCCAGGTCGATGGCGTAGGCCTTGGCCGTCGTCTTGATCGAACGGGTGCCGAGGGACGCGGCGCGCGCTTCGAGGCCGACGGCGTCGACGCCGGGCAGCCCGTGCAGGAAGCGGCGCAGCGCACTGTCGGACGCGGTCGCGTCGGAGAATGCAGGAGCTGTGGTGGGCATGGTCACCAGAGGAGCATATCTACGCGCGTAGCGACCTGTACAGGGGGACCACCTCTCCGCGCGGGACGCGGTCCCGGGGCAGCCGCCCCGGCGCACCGTGTGCCCGTCAGGCAGAATCGGGCCCATGACGAGCCCCACACCATCCGCCGAGCCGGTCTACGCCGACCGGACCTTCCGCTCGCCCGCCGGGATCGTCGGGGGTGTGCTGCTGCTTCTGCTCATCTTCTGGATCGGCGGGGACGCCGCGATCCGGGGGGACGGCCGGGTGCCGTGGCTGGCGGTGGCGGGGATGCTGACCTCGGTGCCGCTGGTCGTCGCGTTCACGCTGCGGCCCGTCGTGCTCGCCAACGACCGGCGCATCCGGATCCGCAACCCGTTCCGGACGATCACCATGCCGTGGACCGAGGTCGCCGATCTGCGGGCCGGATATTCGAGCGAGCTGTTCACCGAGGGCGGCGCCAAGTACCAGCTGTGGGCGGTGCCGGTCTCGCTGCGGCAGCGGAAGAAGGCGGCCCGGCAGCAGTCCCGCCGGTCGCTGGACGACCCGTACGACCGCACCTCCGCGCAGGCCGATGTCCGCGACACCAAGGCCCGGATGGCGTCGGCCGACCAGACCATGGCCGACCTGCGCGAACTGGTGGAGCGGGCGAAGCAGGGCGCGCGTGCCTCCTCGGCGGCCACGGACTCCACGGAGCCGTCCGTCTCGGTGCGCTGGGCGTACGAGGTGTTCGCGCCGGCGGTGGTGGGCGCGGTGCTGCTCGTGGTGCTGCTCGCGGCCGGCTGAGAGGCTGTCGGGTGAAGCCCGCACCGTGCCGGTGCGGGCTTCACTCATGCTCAGATCCCGGCCGCGGCCGCCAGATCGCGCTTGATCCCGGCGAGCAGTTCCGCACCCTTCGCACGAGCCGCCGGCAGCTCGTCCGCCGAACCGACCGGCACCACGACCTCCAGATAGCACTTGAGCTTCGGCTCGGTGCCGCTCGGGCGGACGATCACCCGGGCGCCCCGGAGGTGGTAGCGGAGCCCGTCGGTGGGCGGCAGCTGCTCCGTGCCCCGCGCCAGGTCCTCGGCGGAGCTGACGGCGAGTCCCGCGAGCGCGGTCGGAGGCTGCTCGCGCAGCCGCGCCATGGCGTCCGAGATGACCGACAGGTCCTTCACCCGGACCGACAACTGGTCGGTGGCGTGCAGCCCGTGGGCGACCGCGAGGTCGTCGAGGAGATCGAGGAGCGTACGCCCCTGCTCCTTGAGCACGGAGGCGAGTTCGGCGACGAGCAGCGCGGCCGTGATCCCGTCCTTGTCGCGCACGCCCTCGGGGTCCACGCAGTAGCCGAGCGCCTCCTCGTACCCGTACCGCAGTCCGTCGACCCGGGCGATCCACTTGAAGCCGGTCAGCGTCTCCTCGTAGCCGTTGCCCGCCTTCTCGGCGATCCGGCCGAGCAGCGAGGACGAGACGATCGACTCGGCGAAGACGCCGGTGGCGCCCCGGTCCACCAGATGGGCGGCGAGCAGCGCCCCCACCTCGTCGCCGCGCAGCATCCGCCAGCCGCCGTCGGCACCGGGGTCCGGGACGGCGACGGCGCAGCGGTCGGCGTCCGGGTCGTTGGCGATGACGAGGTCGGGGTCCGCGCGGCGCGCCGTCGCGAAGGCGAGGTCCATCGCGCCGGGCTCCTCCGGGTTGGGGAAGGCGACGGTCGGGAACGCCGGGTCGGGCTCGGCCTGCTCGGCGACGAGCACCGGGGCGGGGAACCCGGCCCGGTCGAAGGCGGCGGTCAGCACGGACGTACCGACCCCGTGCATGGCCGTGTACACGACCCTGGCGGTACGCGGCGACCCGGTGGCGAGCACGGTGTCCGTACGGGCCAGATAGGCCGCCAGGACCTCCTCGCCGAGGACGTCCCAGCCGCCGTCGGGGCGGGGCACGCCGTCGAGCGGGCCGACCGCGGCGATCGCGTCGGCGATCTCGCCGTCCGCCGGGGGGACGATCTGCGAGCCGTCGCCGAGGTAGACCTTGTAGCCGTTGTCCCGCGGCGGATTGTGGCTGGCGGTCACCTCGACGCCCGCGACGGCGCCCAGGTGCCGTATGGCGTACGCGAGTACGGGGGTGGGGAGCGGGCGGGGGAGCACCGCCGCCCGCAGGCCCGCGCCGGTCATCACGGCCGCGGTGTCGCGGGCGAAGTCGGCGGACTTGTACCGGGCGTCGTACCCGATGACGACGAGCCCACCGCTGTGCCCCTGCGCCTTCAGGTAAGCGGCGAGCCCGGCCGCCGCCCGGATGACGACGGAGCGGTTCATCCGCATCGGCCCGGCCCCCAGCTCACCGCGGAGCCCGGCGGTGCCGAACTGCAGGGTGCCGGAGAACCGTGCGGCGAGCTCGTCGGTACTCCCGGCGGCCGCGGCTTCGATGAGCCCGGCCAGCTCCTCGCGGGTCTCGGGATCGGGGTCCTCCGCGAGCCATGTCCTGGCCTGCGTGATGAGGTCCTGCAGCACGGTGTCCGCCTTTCTGCGGTGTGGGAATCCGGCCTCGCCGGCGTGCGGGGCGCGGGGGCTCAGATCCGGTCGAGCACCCGGGCCAGCAGCGAACCCATCCGGGCCGCCGAGTCCCGCCCCGCCTGCAGCACCTCTTCGTGGTTGAGCGGCTCCCCGCTCAGCCCGGCCGCGAGGTTGGTGACCAGCGAGATGCCCAGCACCTCGGCGCCGGCTTCGCGTGCGGCGATGGCTTCGAGCACGGTGGACATGCCGACCAGGTCGCCGCCCATCACGCGGACCATGCCGATCTCGGCCGGCGTCTCGTAGTGCGGGCCGGTGAACTGCACGTACACGCCCTCTTCGAGCGTCTCGTCGACCTCCTTGCACAGCGCGCGCAGCCGCGGCGAGTACAGGTCGGTCAGGTCGACGAAGTTGGCGCCGACGATCGGGGAGGCCGCCGTCAGGTTGATGTGGTCGCTGATCAGTACCGGCTGACCGGGGCGCATGCCCTCGCGCAGACCGCCGCAGCCGTTCGTCAGGACGACGGTCCCGCACCCGGCCGCGACGGCGGTACGGACCCCGTGTGCGACTGCGGCGACGCCCCGGCCCTCGTAGAAGTGCGTGCGGCCGAGAAAGACCAGGACACGCTTCTCGCCGATCCGGTACGAGCGGATCCTGCCGCCGTGCCCCTGCACGGCGGGCGCCGGGAAACCGGGCAGCTCGGTCACCGGGAAGTCGGCCTCCGGAGTGCCGAGCGCATCGCCCGCGGGCGCCCAGCCGGAACCCATCACGAGCGCGACGTCGTGGGTCTCGGCACCGGTCAGCTCGCGCAGGCGGGCGGCGGCGTCGGCGGCGGCGGCGTACGGGTCGCCCTGGATGTGGTCCGGAATAACTGATGCGTTCACGCGGATGAGGGTAACCGGAGATTCCCTACGCGCGTAGATGCCCTTGCGCAGAGTCTGCGCACAATTGCTCGTACTTTCACACAAAAGCGCTGGTGGGTCGCTCAGCAGGGACGCTTGCGCAGTTCCATCACATAGTCGTGCGGCGCGCCCGCGGACTCCGCCGCGTCGGCGATCTCACCCAGATAGCGGGCGGACGGCAACCCGCCCTCGTAGCCGTTCAGCACGTACATCCAGGCCGGCTCCTCGCCGTCCAGGGTGTGCACCCGCACCCGCATCCGGCGGTAGACGTCGAGGCCGACACCCTCCCACCGGTCCATGGAGTCCTCGTCCATCGGTGCCAGGTCGTACAGCGCCACGAAGACCTGGGAACGGGGGGCCTCCACCACCGTGGCGAGCGCGCCCTCCCAGCCCATCTGCTCCCCGCCGAAGGTCAGCCGCCAGCCGTTGAGCCAGCCGGTGCCGCGCAGCGGGGAATGCGGTGCGCGGCGCGTCATCAGCCGCGCGTCGAGGTTGCCGGCGTACGCGGCGTAGAGCGACATGGGTTCGAGGGTACGGGAGGTGACGGGGGCAACGGGGACTCCGGTACGGAAGACCACTCGCAGGGTTCCGCTTCCCGCCCCGGGGCCCCGGCGCGCACGCCCCGGCGCACGTATGGAGGGCCCCGGGGCGAAGCACCTTGGCGGGTGCGGGACAATGAAGTACGTACTGCATTCCCCCGGGGCGCTCCCCCGGACCCCCGGCCGGGGCAGCAGACGGCCGCGGGATGACATACGCGAGGCGGACTTTTCGTGACCCGGATCGTGATCATCGGCGGCGGACCCGGCGGCTACGAGGCGGCACTGGTGGCCGCCCAGCTCGGCGCGGAGGTGACCGTCGTCGACTGCGACGGTCTCGGCGGCGCGTCCGTGCTCACCGACTGCGTGCCCTCGAAGACGCTGATCGCGACGGCGGAGGTGATGACCACCTTCGACTCCTCGTACGAGGAACTGGGCATCATCGTCGCGGACGACACCCCCCACGTCGAGCAGGCCGCCCGCGTGGTCGGCGTCGACCTGGGCAAGGTCAACCGACGGGTGAAGCGCCTGGCGCTCGCCCAGTCCCACGACATCACCGCCTCCGTCACCCGCGCCGGCGCCCGTGTGACGCGCGGCCGCGGTCGTCTGGAGGGCCTCCAGGCCGCCGACGGCTCCCGCAAGGTCGTCGTGACCGCCGCCGACGGCACGGAGGAGACGCTCACCGCCGACGCCGTGCTGATCGCGACCGGCGGCCACCCCCGCGAGATACCGGACGCGCTCCCCGACGGCGAGCGCATCCTGAACTGGACCCAGGTCTACGACCTCGAAGAGCTGCCCGAGGAGCTCATCGTGGTCGGCTCCGGCGTGACCGGCGCCGAGTTCGCCGGCGCCTACCAGGCGCTCGGCTCGCGCGTCACCCTCGTCTCGTCCCGCGACCGGGTGCTGCCGGGCGAGGACCCGGACGCCGCCGCCGTGCTGGAGGACGTCTTCCGGCGCCGTGGCATGAACGTCATGGCCCGCTCCCGCGCCCAGGCCGCCAAGCGCGTCGGCGACCGGGTCGAGGTGACCCTCGCCGACGGCCGGGTCATCTCCGGTTCGCACTGCCTCATGGCGGTCGGCGCGATCCCGAACAGCGCGGGCATGGGCCTGGAGGAGGCCGGGGTCAGGCTCAAGGAGTCCGGCCACATCTGGACCGACAAGGTCTCCCGTACCAGCGCCCCGGGCGTGTACGCGGCCGGTGACGTCACCGGGATCTTCGCCCTCGCCTCGGTCGCCGCCATGCAGGGCCGGATCGCGATGTACCACTTCCTCGGCGACGCGGTGGCCCCGCTGGACCTGAAGACGGTCTCCTCGAACGTCTTCACCGATCCGGAGATCGCCACCGTCGGCTACACCCAGGCCGACGTCGACGCCGGCAAGATCGACGCCCGGGTGGTCAAGCTGCCGCTGCTGCGCAATCCGCGCGCCAAGATGCAGGGCATACGCGACGGCTTCGTCAAGATCTTCTGCCGCCCCGGCACCGGCATCGTGGTCGGCGGCTGTGTCGTCGCGCCGCGCGCGAGCGAACTCATTCACCCCATTTCGATAGCGGTCGACAACAATTTGACGGTAGAACAGATCGCAAACGCTTTCACCGTGTATCCGTCCCTGTCGGGTTCGATCGCGGAAGTGGCCCGGCAGTTGCACACCCGTAAGCACACGGGCGAGGCGTAAACGCTTTCGGGGCCTGGAAGACCCCGGTAACTCCCGGGAGGTCCGGGCAACTCGGGCGGTCCGATGACCGCCGTCCGGTCAGTACGGAACAACAACGGGACCGCTTATACCACTTGGTGAACCCTTGTATGTGCAACTTCTGTTATTCGGTGCAAAGCGCTGAAAACACTCGGGCGGTCACGTTACTGTCAGTTTTGTGTTCGCTGCAGAACGTCGTCAATTGATCCTCGAAATGGTGCGTGCCAACGGGGCGGTATCGCTCCGTGAGCTCGCCCGCGTCGTCCAGACCTCCGAAGTGACCGTACGGCGGGACGTGCGGGCGCTGGAGGCAGAAGGACTCCTAGACCGCCGGCACGGCGGTGCGGTACTGCCGGGCGGTTTCACGCGGGAGTCCGGCATTCCGCAGAAATCCCATCTCGCCACCGCGGAGAAGACGGCCATCGCCGACCTGGCCGCCGGTCTCGTCGAAGAGGGCGAGGCCATCGTCGTCGGCGCCGGTACGACCACGCAGGAGCTGGCCCGTCGGCTCGCGCGGATCCCCGGCCTGACCGTCGTCACCAACTCACTGCTGGTCGCCCAGGCGTTGGCGCATGCCAACCGGGTGGAGGTGGTGATGACCGGCGGCACGCTGCGCGGTTCCAACTACGCCCTGGTGGGCAGCGGCGCCGAACAGTCCCTCCAGGGCCTGCGGGTCTCGCGCGCGTTCCTCTCCGGGAGCGGGCTCACCGCGGAGCGCGGCCTCTCCACGTCCAACATGCTCTCCGCGAGCGTGGACCGGGCGCTGGTGCAGGCCGCCGCGGAGGTGGTGGTCCTGGCCGACCACACCAAGCTCGGCTCCGACACCATGTTCCAGACGGTGCCGACGGATCTCATCACCCGCCTGGTGACGGACGAGCCCCCCGGCCACGACGACCGCGCCGCCGCCGAACTGCAGGCCCTGGCGGATCAGGGCGTGCAGATCGCGGTGGCCGGCGCGGGCAGCGGCCCCGCAGCGGCCGAGCCGCTCCCGCGCGGCCGCCAGGGCCGCCGGGACATGCCCCTGCCCGGACAACGCCGCACCCCCGGGGGCGGCCCCGGGTCCCCGGGGCCGCAGCAGCTACGGAGCGCCGCATCCCTGACGGAGCAGGGCCAGGGAGACCGGGCAAGGGTCGCGGACCTGCGACGCAGGTAGAGCCCGGGGGCGAAGGCCCGGTTTCGCCGGGCCCGCATGCTCGCGCCGACGGGGCGAAGGCCCGGTTTCGCCGGGCCCGCATGCTTGCACCGACCGGGCGAAAGCCCGGCTTCGCCCCCGCCCCCTTGAATCGCCGGGGGCGACATTCCAGCCCCGTCGGCGTGTGAGGCGCGGGGTCCGGGGCGGAGCCCGGCCGGGGGAAGGGGCGGGCAGGGAGACCCCGCGCAGCGGACCACAACGCACGGCCCCCGCCCCGCCCCTCAACACTTCTCCGCGTTCGGCCCCTTCAGCCCCTGCAAGGTCAGCATCAGCAATCGCCCCGCCAACTCCGGGTCGTCCGGCGACTGTTCGGCCGCCAGCGCGATCGCGTTCGTCAGCTGCAGCAGGTCGTCGATCGACACATCCGACCGCACGGCCCCGCTCGACTGCGCCCGAGCCAGCAACACCGCCCCCGCCTCGCGCAACGGCACATTGCACTGCGCCAAGGCCGAAGTCTCGTCCCGCGACGTCGACATGAGCGCCTGCGCGAGTCCGCGGTATTCACCCGCATGGGTGATGATCGCGCCCAGCCACTCCACCAGGCCCCGGCACGGCCGCTCCGCCCCCGCGAGCTCATGGGAACGGCTGATCAGGGACGTCAGGGCCTCCTGGAAGACCGCGTTCATCAGCGCGTGCCGGTTCGGGAAGTGCCGGTACAGCGTGCCGATCCCCACGCCCGCGCGTCGCGCGATGTCCTCCAGGGAAGCGTCGGTGCCGTGCTCCGCGAAGGCGGTCCGGGCCTCGCTCAGCAGCCGGCCGTAATTCCGGCGCGCGTCGGCACGCATCGGCCGGGCCGGTGTCCGTGCCGCACTGATCGCCATTGCGCAGTCCTCCCTTTTCTTCCGCCCCGGGGTCCAGGATGCCATCGCCCCCCGCAGGAGTGAGGCAGCGCCGAGGGCGTATACGGCAGAGGCCCCTGCCGAGTCGCACGACTCGGCAGGGGCCCCGATGGGACGTCGGGTACCGCCCGATCAGTCCTTGATCTCGCAGATGACGGCGCCGGAGGAGATCGAGCTGCCGACCTCGGCGGCAAGACCCTTGACGGTGCCGGAGCGGTGCGCGTTCAGCGGCTGCTCCATCTTCATGGCCTCCAGGACGACGATCAGGTCGCCCTCCTGGACCTGCTGGCCCTCCTCGACGGCGAGCTTGACGATGGTGCCCTGCATCGGCGACGCCAGGGTGTCGCCGGAGATCGCCGAACCGCTCTTCTTCGCGGCGCGACGCTTGGGCTTGGCGCCCGCGGCGAGTCCGGTACGGGCCAGGCTCATGCCGAGCGACGAGGGCAGGGAGACCTCAAGGCGCTTGCCGCCGACCTCGACGACGACCGTCTCGCGGCCGGTCTCCTCCTCGGCCTCCGCTTCGGCGGTGGCGGTGAAGGGCTTGATGTCGTTGACGAACTCGGTCTCGATCCAGCGGGTGTGGACCTGGAACGGTTCGCTGGTGAACGCCGGGTCGGTGACGACCGCCCGGTGGAACGGGATGGCGGTGGCCATGCCCTCGACGTTGAACTCGGCCAGCGCACGGGCGGCACGCTGGAGCGCCTGCTCGCGGGTCGCGCCCGTCACGATCAGCTTCGCGAGCAGCGAGTCCCAGGCGGGACCGATGACGGAGCCGGACTCCACACCCGCGTCGAGGCGGACGCCGGGGCCGGTCGGCGGGACGAAGGCGGTGACGGTGCCCGGGGCGGGCAGGAAGCCGCGGCCCGGGTCCTCGCCGTTGATCCGGAACTCGAAGGAGTGCCCGCGCACGGCCGGGTCGTCGTAGCCCAGCTCCTCGCCGTCGGCGATGCGGAACATCTCGCGTACCAGGTCGAGGCCGCTGACCTCCTCGGTCACCGGGTGCTCGACCTGGAGGCGGGTGTTGACCTCAAGGAACGAGATGGTGCCGTCCATGCCGACCAGGAACTCCACCGTGCCGGCGCCGACGTAGCCGGCCTCCTTGAGGATGGCCTTGGACGCGGCGTACAGCTCCGCGTTCTGTTCGTCCGACAGGAACGGGGCCGGGGCCTCCTCGACCAGCTTCTGGTGGCGGCGCTGGAGCGAGCAGTCACGGGTGGAGACCACGACCACGTTGCCGTGGGTGTCGGCCAGGCACTGCGTCTCGACGTGACGCGGCCGGTCGAGGTAACGCTCCACGAAGCACTCGCCCCGGCCGAACGCCGCGACGGCCTCACGGACCGCGGAGTCGTACAGCTCCGGGATCTCCTCCAGCGTGCGCGCCACCTTCAGCCCGCGACCGCCGCCGCCGAACGCGGCCTTGATCGCGATCGGCAGCCCGTGCTGCTCGGCGAAGGCCACGACCTCGGCGGAGCCCTCCACCGGGTCGGGCGTGCCGGCCACCAGCGGGGCCCCGGCACGCTGCGCGATGTGCCGCGCCGCGACCTTGTCGCCGAGGTCCCGGATCGCCTGCGGCGGCGGGCCGATCCAGGTCAGGCCCGCGTCGAGCACGGCCTGGGCGAATTCGGCGTTCTCCGACAGGAAGCCGTAGCCCGGGTGGATCGCGTCGGCCCCGGAGTCCTTGGCGGCCTGGAGCACCTTGGCCATGTCCAGGTAGCTGGCGGCCGGGGTGTCACCGCCCAGGGCGAATGCCTCGTCGGCCGCACGCACATGCAGAGCGTCGCGGTCCGGGTCCGCGTAGACGGCCACGCTCCCGATCCCGGCATCCCGGCATGCCCGAGCAACACGGACAGCGATTTCGCCACGGTTGGCGATGAGCACCTTGCGCACGATGGCTCCCTCCTTGAAACAAGCTGAGTTTAGGGACTACCGACACGGCCCTACGACCCGTCCCCATTGGTGAGCTTGCCCACACGGAGTGTGATTCGAGGCTTGCTCAAGTCGCGAAATCCCTTGTGGCACCACGGTACGCCGGGTTTCATGACCGCACAGTAGCCACGAGGTGTGGCCCAGGTCTCTGTTCGGACGAGCTGCGACTTTTCGTGTTTCTTTGTCGAGTCCCCACTAATGGGCGAACGATTCTTTGCCCAACGCACGAGAGCCGCGACAAGCGGGTGCGCGAGGAGTCCGCCCGCGCACGCGTGGCGCGCGAGGCGGACGCGGAGATCGGCCGGGCCCTTGTCCGGAGCATTACCCGTTAGTAGGGTCCGCGCTATCGCACGTACTGCAGGTAACAGGGGGTGAGCACCGTGGTGCGCAGACCGGTGGCGTTCGTGGCCGCGATCGTGCTGTTCGTGGAAGCCGTGGGCATCGTGCTCATCAACGGCATCCTGGCGACGGTGGTCAGGAATCAGGACATGTCGCTGGCCGGGATGGACCCCGCCGTCATGTCCAATGGCACCTGGGCGATGGGCGGTGTCTTCGGCCTGTACCTGCTGCTCTGCGGGCTGCTCCTGCTGCTGGCCGGCATCCGTGACCGGGCTCCCGGCCGCCTCGCCCGGATCGTCCTGATCCTCTGCGCCGTGGTGCACGGGGTGCTGGGCGCGCTGACGGTCGGCCTGGTCGGCTGGGCCGCGTTCGCGTTCCTGATGGTGGTGCTCGGGCTGATCGTGCTGACGCTGGTGGCGTACGGCACCCGGGCGGACGAGTCCGCCGACGAGCCCGTCGGCGGCGCCGGAGCGAGCGCCCCGGCGCCGGTCTGACCCCGGCCGGCCCCGGCTCTTCAGAGGGCGGTTCGCGGGTCAGACCCAGAGCTCGGTGACGGATATCCCCAGCTCGCCCAGCAGCCGGCGCAGCAGCGGCAGCGAGAGCCCGATGACATTGCCGTGGTCGCCCTCGATGGAGTCGACGAACGGTGCCGAACGGCCGTCCAGGGTGAAGGCGCCCGCGACGTGGAGCGGCTCGCCGGTGGCCACGTAGGCGGCGATCTCGGTGTCCGTCGGTTCGCCGAAGCGGACGGTCGTGGAGGCGGTGGCCGAGGCGGTGCGTCCGGTCGCGGTGTCGATCACGCTGTGGCCCGTACGCAGCACCCCGGCCCGGCCGCGCATGGACTTCCAGCGGGCGATGGCCTCCTCGCCGTCGGCCGGCTTGCCGAGCGCATCGCCGTCGAGTTCGAGCACCGAGTCGCAGCCGATGACCAGAGCGCCCGCCGCCTCCGCCCGGCCGGCCACCGCCGCGGCCTTGGCCTCGGCGAGCACGAGCGCCAGCTCGGCCGGTGTCGGGGCGCTCAGCGCGTCCTCGTCCACTCCGCTGACGATCACCTCGGGCGCGAAACCGGCCTGCCGCAGCAGACCGAGACGGGCGGGGGAGGCGGAGGCGAGCACGAGACGGCGCTGATCAGTCATACGCGCCATCGTAGAAGAGGCGGACCCACTCCGGCCCCGGCCCCGTTCAGCGCATTCCGACCGAGAACATCGCGACCACCATCGCGAGAGCGAGCACCAGCCCCGCGCGACGCATCATCTTCTGGGCGTCGCGCAGTTCCTTCGGCGGCTTGTTCTCGGGGTCGGACCACAGCATGGAAACGATCCTGCTGCCGCGGCGGACGGCGCGCCTGAGTACGGGTACTCAACCCCCGTGGTGCGTACGGGCCAGGTCGCGCCCGGACGCACCGGAGGCCCGAACCCCAAGGGGCCCGGACCTCCGGAAACGTGTGCGAAACAGGCCCCGCCGCGACCCCGGCCCTGATCCGCCGGACAGGCCCTACCCGGGCCAGTACGTCCGGGCCCAGGCCCGCGGCCCCGGCAGATGGCGTGTGCGCCGGGCGATGCGTCCCGGGTCGGACCACTGGCCGGGCAGCGCCGACCCGCCGTCCGGCGCACCGGACGGCTCTTCGGACAGCGTCGCCCCGGCGCGCGCCCGCACCACCGCAAGGGCGGCGGCCAGCTCCTCAGGGGTCGGGTTGCCCCGTACGACCTTGATCATGGCCAGGACCCTTTCTAGAGGGGGATGTTGCCGTGCTTCTTCGGGGGCAGCGACTCCCGCTTGGTGCGCAGCTGGCGCAGCCCCTTCACGATGTGGGCGCGGGTGTCGGAGGGCATGATCACCGCGTCGACGTAGCCGCGCTCGGCCGCCACGTACGGGTTGAGCAGCGTGTCCTCGTAGTCGGCGATCAGCTCGGCGCGGGTGGCGTCCTGGTCCTCGGCGGCGGCGATCGTCCGGCGGTGCAGGATGTTCACCGCACCCTGCGCGCCCATCACCGCGATCTGCGCGGTCGGCCAGGCGAGGTTGATGTCGGCGCCCAGGTGCTTGGAGCCCATGACGTCGTACGCGCCGCCGAACGCCTTGCGGGTGATCACGGTGATCAGCGGGACGGTCGCCTCGGCGTAGGCGTAGATCAGCTTGGCGCCGCGGCGGATGATGCCGCCGTACTCCTGGTCGACACCGGGCAGGAAGCCGGGGACGTCCACGAAGGTCAGCACGGGCACGTTGAAGGCGTCGCAGGTGCGGACGAAGCGCGCGGCCTTCTCGCTCGCGTTGATGTCCAGGCAGCCCGCGAACTGCATCGGCTGGTTGGCGACGATGCCGACCGGGTAGCCCTCGACGCGCCCGAAGCCGGTGATGATGTTCGGCGCGAACAGGGTCTGGGTCTCCAGGAACTCGCCGTCGTCCAGCACGTGCTCGATGGCGGTGTGCATGTCGTACGGCTGGTTCGCCGAGTCCGGGATGAGGGTGTCGAGCTCGCGGTCCTCGTCCGTGGTGGTGAGGTCGGCCGCCTCGGGGAAGGCGGGCGCCTCGGACAGGTTGTTCGAAGGGAGGTACGACAGCAGCGACTTGACGTAGTCGATGGCGTCCTTCTCGTCGCCCGCCATGTGGTGCGCCACACCGGAGGTGGTGTTGTGGGTGCGGGCGCCGCCGAGCTCCTCGAAGCCGACGTCCTCACCGGTGACCGTCTTGATGACGTCGGGGCCGGTGATGAACATGTGCGAGGTCTGGTCGACCATGACCGTGAAGTCGGTGATCGCGGGGGAGTAGACCGCACCGCCCGCGCACGGTCCGACGATCAGCGAGATCTGCGGCACGACACCCGAGGCGTGCACATTGCGGCGGAAGATCTCCGCGAACAGTCCGAGCGCGGCCACGCCCTCCTGGATCCGGGCGCCGCCGCCGTCGTTGATGCCGATGATCGGACAGCCGGTCTTCAGCGCGAAGTCCATCACCTTGACGATTTTCTCACCGTAGACCTCGCCGAGCGAGCCGCCGAAGATGGTGAAGTCCTGCGAATAGACGCAGACGGGGCGGCCGTCGACCGTCCCGTAGCCGGTCACGACGCCGTCTCCGTACGGGCGGTTCTTCTCGATGCCGAAGTTGGTGGAGCGGTGTCGGGCGAATTCGTCGAGCTCCACGAAGGAACCCTCGTCGAGCAACAGGTCGACCCGTTCGCGCGCGGTCAACTTGCCCTTGGCGTGCTGCTTCTCGACCGCGCGCGCGGAGCCCGCGTGCGTCGCCTCGTCGATTCGGCGCTGCAGGTCCGCGATCTTGCCCGCGGTGGTGTGGATGTCGGTCTCTTCCGGCTCGGACATCGGGTGGCGGCTCCCTGCCTGGTCACGGGGACGACTGTGCTGCTGATCAGGTACTGAACACCTACTGATCCGTAGGGTATCGGCGCCCATACGGTTCGGCAGTGCGTCGTTTGCCACACCTAGTCTGGCTTGCATGACACCTTCGGATGCGCCTTGGAACCGTTGGTCGGACCTGGGCCGGCCTCCCCTGAACGTTGCCGCGCTGCGCCGCGGACTGCTGCGGCCGGGCGGACTGTGGACCTCGCTCGACGTCGTGGAGACCATCGGGTCCACCAATTCCGAGCTCGCCCGGCGGGCGGCGGCCGGGCTCGACGAGGGCACCGTGCTGGTCGCCGAGGAGCAGACCGCCGGCCGCGGCCGGCTCGACCGCACCTGGACGGCTCCGGCCCGCTCGGGCCTGTTCTGCTCCGTCTACCTGGAGCCGGGCGACGTCCCCGCCGAACGGTGGGGCTGGCTGCCGTTGCTCACCGGCGTCGCCGCGGCGACCGGCCTGGCGAGGGCCGCGGGCGTCGACACGGCTCTGAAGTGGCCCAACGACCTCCTGGTCACGGTGGAGGGCGTGGAGCGCAAGGCGGGCGGCATCCTGGCCGAGCGCGCCGGGGGCGGCGTCGTCATCGGCATGGGCATCAACGTCTCCCTGCGCGCCGATGAGCTGCCCGCCCCCACGGCCGGCTCGCTGGCCCTGGCCGGGGCCGTCTGCACCGACCGCGAGACCCTGCTGCGGGGCGTGCTGCGCTCGCTGGAGCACTGGTACACGCAGTGGCGCGCGGCGGACGGCGACGCGGCGGCGAGCGGCCTCCAGGAGGCGTACGCGGCGGGCTGCGCGACGCTCGGCCGGACGGTACGGGCCCAGCTGCCCGGCGACCGCACGCTCACCGCCGAGGCCGTGGCGATCGACGGCGAAGGCCGCCTGATCCTGTCCACCGACGACGGCCTCCAGGAACCGGTGTCGGCCGGCGACATCGTCCACCTGCGGGGCGCGGGGGGCGGTCTGGTCTGAGGCGGAGGCGCCCGCCCTGCCGTGCTCCCCGGCCCGCTCGAACATGTAACCCGGGGCGTGAAAACCGTGCCCTCCTGGAATCCACCCACCGGCCGAAACGACCCCCGTCCCCCGGCTCGCCCGGGAATCCTTCCGGGCGGCTCCGGGGCTTGAGAACCGTGCCCTCGTGGAAACCGCCGGGCGACCGAAACCACCCGCGTCCCCCGGCTCGCCCGGGAACATTCCCGGACGCCATAGAGGCGTGAGCCACGGCACACCTGCCGTATCGTTGAGGCGATCCACCGACAGATCGGCAGGGCAGTGCGCAGGGAACGGGCAGGAGGCGGCTGGTGACCGTCGACGACACGACCTCCGGTGCGGGCGCGCAGCCCCCGTCGGAACCCTCGGTCCACGCGACACCGCATCACGAAGTCGACCATACGGCGGAACCGACCGACGACCCCCTCGCGATCCGGCTGGAACACCTGATCCTGGGCGCCGACCGTCGCTACACGCCGTTCCAGGCGGCCCGTACCGCCGGTGTCTCGATGGATCTGGCCTCCCGGTTCTGGCGGGCCATGGGCTTCGCCGACATCGGGCAGGCCAAGGCCCTCACCGAGGCCGATGTGCTGGCGCTGCGCCGGCTCGCCGGTCTCGTCGAGGCGGGGCTGCTCAGCGAACCGATGGCGATCCAGGTGGCCCGGTCCACCGGGCAGACCACCGCCCGGCTGGCGGAGTGGCAGATCGACTCCTTCCTGGCAGGGCTGACCGAGCCGCCCGAGCCCGGAATGACCCGTACCGAGGTCACGTACCCGCTGGTCGAGCTGCTGCTCCCGGAGCTCCAGGAGTTCCTGGTCTATGTGTGGCGGCGCCAGCTGGCCGCCGCCACCGGGCGGGTCGTGCAGGCCGCCGACGACGAGGAGATGGTCGACCGCCGCCTGGCCGTCGGCTTCGCCGACCTCGTCGGGTTCACCCGGCTGACCCGGCGGCTGGAGGAGGAGGAGCTCGGCGAGCTGGTCGAGGCGTTCGAGACCACCTCGGCCGACCTGGTGGCCGCCCACGGCGGCCGTCTCATCAAGACCCTCGGCGACGAGGTCCTCTTCGCCGCCGACGACGCGGGCACCGCGGCCGAGATCGCGCTGCGCCTGATCGAGGCGATGACCCAGGACGAGACCATGCCGGCGCTGCGCGTGGGCATCTCGTTCGGCACGGTCACCACCCGGATGGGCGATGTCTTCGGTACGACGGTGAACCTCGCCAGCCGGCTGACCTCGATAGCGCCGAAGGACGCCGTGCTGGTGGACGGGGCCTTCGCCGAGGAGCTGACCCGTACCGGCGACGCCCCGGCCTCCGAGGCGCAGGCGGCGGAGGAGGCCGCGGCGGCCGAGAAGGAGCGCCAGGAGGGCGTGGAACCGACCGCCCTGCCCACGTACCGCTACGGGCTGCAGCCGATGTGGCAGCGCCCGGTGCGCGGTCTCGGCGTGGTGGAGCCCTGGCTGCTGGCCCGCCGCACCACCTCCTGAGTCCCGGGCCCGGAGGCACCCGGGCCGCTGTCCGGGCCGCGCCATAGGATCCCTCCGGTAACGATCGTTAACCGGAGGGGTGAAGTCATGACCGTCACGTCCGAGCAGCGGTTCGGGGAATTCGTCGTCGTGCGGGTCCACGAGGGGCAGGAACACGTCGCCGAGCTGGTGCTGGACCGGCCCAAGGCGATGAACGCCGTGTCCACGGACATGGCCCGTTCGATCGCCGCAGCCTGCGCCGCGCTCGCCGCCGACCCCGGCGTACGGGTCACCGTCCTCACCTCCAGCCATGAGCGGGCCTTCTGTGTGGGCGCGGACCTGAAGGAGCGCAACTCCTTCACCGACGCCGACCTGCTGCGCCAGCGGCCCATCGCCCGGTCCGCGTACACCGGGGTGCTCGAACTGCCGATGCCGACGATCGCCGCCGTGCACGGCTTCGCGTTCGGCGGAGGATTCGAGCTGGCGCTGTCCTGCGACCTGATCGTCGCCGACCGCACGGCCGTGGTCGGCCTGCCCGAGGTGTCGGTCGGTGTCATCCCGGGCGGCGGAGGTACGCAGCTGCTGCCGCGGCGGATCGGTGCGGCGCGCGCCGCCGAGCTGGTCTTCACCGCCCGGCGGGTGGAGGCGGCCGAGGCGCTCGACAGCGGACTGGTCGACGAACTGGTGGAGGCCGGGCAGGACCGCGCGGCCGCGCTGGCGCTCGCCGGCCGGATCGCCGCCAATTCCCCGGTGGGGCTGCGGGCCGCCAAGCGGGCGCTGCGGCTGGGCCACGGCCTCGATCTGCGGGCCGGTCTCGAGGTCGAGGACGCGGCCTGGCGCTCGGTGGCCTTCTCCGGGGACCGGGCCGAAGGCGTGGCCGCGTTCAACGAGAAGAGGAAGCCGAACTGGCCCGGCGAGTGATGTGACCTTTGGTAACCGAATAGACACGAAGAGCACGCGGTGAATGCCTCAAGCTGATCAAATCACCACAAATCTACATAAGCTGTAGTGATGGGTGGTGATGATGCACGGCTGCGGGCCGTGGTTGCGCTTGCGCAGGCGATGGCGGCGGCGCACACCCCGCGGGGGTCGTGGCGAGCGGCTGCGCTGGGGGCGTGCGACGCGCTGGGCGGCAGCTTCGCCGCGCTCTCCGTGTGGGAGCGCGGGCGCGGGGAGCTGCGGGTGCTGGTGAACGCGGGTGAACGGGCCGAGGGGGAGGAGGAGTTCCCCGAGGCGGAGACGTATCAGGTGCACCAGTTCCCGGAGATCACCGAGTTCCTGCACGAACGGTGGGCCGGGGGTGGTGAGCCGGACGCCTGGGTCGAGACCGCCGACGGCTCGGGCGACGCGGCGCCGGGCGGGGACGCGGGGCTGCGGGAGTACGGCAGCGGGTACGGCCGGGAGCGGGTGGCCGCCCTGCGCCGGCGCGGGCGCGGCTGCTGCGTGGTCGCGCCGATCGTGCTGCACGGGCGGGCCTGGGGCGAGCTGTACGTGGCCCGCCCGGTGGGGGCGCCGGTGTTCGGGCGGTCGGACGCGGACTTCGCGACCGTGCTGGCCGCGGTCGTCGCCGCCGGGATCTCCCAGAGCGAACGGCTCGAAGAGGTCCGCAAGCTCGCCTTCACCGATCCGCTCACCGGTCTGGCCAACCGTCGCGCCGTCGATGTACGGCTGGACGAGGCGGTGGAGCGGCACCGGGCGGACGGGGCGGTGGTCAGCCTGGTCGTCTGCGATCTCAACGGCCTGAAGCAGGTCAACGACACCCAGGGCCACGCGATCGGCGACCGACTGCTGGAACGATTCGGCTCGGTGCTGTCCCGCTGTGGCGCCATGCTGCCCGGCGCGCTCGCGGCCCGGCTCGGCGGTGATGAGTTCTGTCTGCTCGCGGTGGGGCCCGAGGTGGACGACGTGGTCCGGGTTGCCACCGAGCTCTGCGAGCGGGCGGTCGAGTTGGAGCAGGGTGACGGGGTGGCGTGCGGGATCGCGTCGACGGGTGATCCGATCGGCCCGGTGGTGTCGGCGCGGCGGCTGTTCCGGCTGGCGGACGCGGCCCAGTACCGGGCGAAGGCGGCCCGCTCGGTCGAGCCGGTGGTGGCGGGCCGCGACGGCGAGGTGCTCCGGCTGGCCGACTCGCCGCCCAAGCCCGCGCACGACCGCCGCCACCTGCGCGGCAGTCGTCCCTGAGGCGCCGCACCGGCCGGTAAGCCGCACCGGTCGATAAGTCGCGCCGGCCGGTAAGGGGTCAACCGCACGACCACTAGTGACATGAAGGGATTCAGTCCGTACGCTTCTGAATATGGATATGCATACAGTCGTGGTGGGGACGTCCGGCACCACCGCTCAGGACGTCATCGCCGTGGCCCGCGGCAACGCCCGCGTCGAGCTCTCCACAGCCGCCGTCGACGCGCTTGCCGCCGCCCGCGAGATCGTGGACGCACTTGCCGCCAAGCCCGAGCCGGTCTACGGCGTCTCCACCGGATTCGGGGCGCTGGCCAGCCGGCACATCAGCCAGGATCTCCGCGCACAGCTCCAGCGCAACATCGTCCGCTCGCACGCCGCCGGCATGGGGCCGCGGGTCGAGCGCGAGGTGGTCCGCGCGCTGATGTTCCTCCGGCTGAAGACGGTCGCCTCCGGGCACACCGGCGTACGCCCCGAGGTCGCGCAGACCATGGCCGATGTCCTCAACGCGGGCATCACGCCCGTCGTCCACGAGTACGGCTCGCTCGGCTGCTCCGGCGACCTGGCCCCGCTCTCCCACTGCGCCCTGGCGCTGATGGGCGAGGGCGACGCGGAGGGCCCCGACGGCACCGTGCGCCCCGCCGGTGAGCTGCTCGCCGCCCATGGCATCACCCCGGTCGAGCTGCGCGAGAAGGAGGGCCTCGCCCTTCTCAACGGCACCGACGGCATGCTCGGCATGCTCGTGATGGCCCTGGCCGACCTGAAGAACCTCTACACCTCCGCCGACATCACCGCCGCCCTCTCCCTGGAGGCGCTGCTCGGCACGGACAAGGTGCTCGCCCCGGAGCTGCACGCCATCCGCCCGCACCCGGGCCAGGGCGTCAGCGCCGACAACATGCTGCGGGTCCTCGCCGGGTCCGGCCTCACCGGTCACCACCAGGACGAGGCGCCCCGCGTGCAGGACGCCTACTCGGTGCGCTGCGCCCCCCAGGTCAACGGCGCGGGCCGCGACACCCTCGACTACGCCGGGACCGTCGCGGACCGCGAGCTGGCCTCCGCCGTCGACAACCCCGTCGTCCTTCCCGATGGCCGGGTCGAGTCCAACGGCAACTTCCACGGCGCCCCCGTCGCCTACGTGCTCGACTTCCTGGCGATCGTCGCGGCGGACCTCGGCTCCATCACCGAGCGCCGCACCGACCGGCTGCTGGACAAGAACCGCTCGCACGGACTGCCGCCGTTCCTCGCGGAGGACGCCGGGGTGGACTCGGGTCTGATGATCGCCCAGTACACCCAGGCCGCCCTGGTCAGCGAGATGAAGCGGCTCGCGGTACCCGCATCGGCCGACTCGATCCCGTCCTCCGCGATGCAGGAGGACCACGTCTCCATGGGCTGGTCGGCGGCGCGCAAGCTCCGTACCGCCGTCGACAACCTCGCCC
Source organism: Streptomyces sp. NPDC001880 (assembly GCF_053594575.1). Taxonomy (NCBI): domain Bacteria; kingdom Bacillati; phylum Actinomycetota; class Actinomycetes; order Kitasatosporales; family Streptomycetaceae; genus Streptomyces; species Streptomyces sp. NPDC001880. Next base: position 40,981 of record NZ_JBSFET010000037.1, on the reverse strand, counting down.
GGATCGTCGCCGTCGAGCTCTACGCGGCGACCCGCGCCATCGAGCTGCGCGCCGCCGGGGGCCTCACCCCCGCGCCCGCCTCGCAGGCCGCCATCGAGGCGCTGCGCGCGGCGGGGATCCAGGGGCCGGGGCCGGACCGCTTCCTGTCGCCGGACCTGGCCGCGGCCGACGCGTTCGTGCGCGCGGGCAAGCTGGTCGCGGCGGTCGAGCCGGTGACCGGCCCGCTGGCCTGACTTTCTTCCGGGTCAGGCCCGCGAGCCCGGCTTCTGGATCAGGCCCGCGAGCCCGGCTTCTGGATCAGGCCCCGCGAGCCGGGCTTCCGGGTCAGGCCCGCGAGCCCGGCGAAGGACCCTAGGGCGTGCTCCGGACGGACAGGGCGTCGGTGCGGCGGGCCGAGTGGGAGGCCAGCGCCGCGCCGATGCCCAGGAGCGTCACTCCGCCGAACAGATACGGGGTGGTGTCGACCCCGGTCCCGGTGTCGGCCAGCCTCGGACCGGTCGCGGAGTCCCCGGCGGTGGCTGCCGGTGCGCTTCGCGCGACCGGTGCGTCGGCCGGATCGTCCGTCGCGTTGGCGGACGGGACGAACCACAGGGCGGCCAGCAACGTGGCCGCGGCGGTGGCGGTCAGGAGCGGGCGGCGGGCGACAGCCACGGAATCGATCTCCCTTGTCACAGCCGTGAGTTAGGCATATGCATCGATGCTAGTGAAAGCAGCGGGTCGCGGGAAAGCCGGGGGCACGGGGAGCCTACGCTCCGGCACATGAGCACTTCTGAGACATCGCGCTTTGTCCGGCTTCAGGTCGACATGGTGCTGGAGATCACGGACCCCGACGCTCTCAGCGGCACCGCACTGGAGTCGATCGCCGCCGAGTACGGGGAGCCGGGCGGCGAGTCCGCCGAGGAACGCGTGCGCGCCGAGGCCGCCGTACGGGAGGACGGCGCGGAGGCCCTCGCCTCCCTCATCGACCCGTTCGACCTGGTCGGCGAGGTGCCCGGGGTCGAGCTCGTTCAGGCGTCCTGGAGCAGCGAGACCGTCGGCTACGACCCGGATGACCCCGACGCCTGGGACCTCGACGGCGAGGACGGCGAGGAGGACGAGGAGGACGGCGCGGAGGGCGGTGGCGGCGTCCCGCACAATGGGTGAGGACGACGACGGTCACGTCGCCGCGAGCGACGGGACCAGCAGCTGGTGAACACCGGCCCCGGACCGCTTCGCACGCGGGCCGGGGCCGTCTCGTTCGCCGGTCACCCCTACGTGATCGGCATCGGGAACCACCGCAACCGCGGACGCGTCGATAAGTGTTGTTCCCCACATCTTTCTTGGATGGGGAACGGGAGACCCTTTCCATGGGTTCTAGGACCATTGACGGGTTCCGCCGATCGGCGGCTCTGCTCGGGTTTTTGAGGATTCGGCAACGATGGAGAAGCGTGTGATGACGGACAGCAAGCGGCGCAGGGGCCTGATAGCCGCGTCCGCAGTGCTCGGCGGCGTTCTGGTGCTCACCGGCTGCAACGGCACGGGCGAGGGCAGCGCCGAGAGCTCGAAGAAGTCGCAGGCGGCCGAGGTCGACAAGGCAGCAGCCCAGGACGCGTCGGAAGCGCAGATCACGATCTCGCCGAAGAACGGCGCGACCAACGCGAGCATCAACAACGACGCCAAGGTCACCGTCTCCAAGGGCACGCTGTCCGAGGTCACCATGACCACGACGGCCGGAGACACCGTCAAGGGCACGCTCGCCGCCGACGGCAAGAGCTGGAAGCCGGACGTCCAGCTGGAGCGCTCGACCACGTACAAGATCAGCGCCACGGCGAAGGACTCCAAGGGCCGCGAGGCACACGAGAATTCCTCCTTCACCACCGTCTCGCCCGACAACAGCTTCATCGGGAACTTCACCCCCGAGGACGGCTCCACGGTCGGCGTCGGCATGCCCGTCTCGATCAACTTCAACAAGGCGATCACGGACAAGAAGGCCGTCGAGGACGCCATCACCGTGACGTCCAGCAGCGGCCAGGAGGTCGTCGGCCACTGGTTCAACTCGCAGCGTCTCGACCTGCGCCCCGAGAACTACTGGCAGAGCGGCTCCACCGTCACGATGAAGCTGGCGCTGGACGGCGTCGAGGGCGCGGACGGCGTCTACGGTGTGCAGCAGAAGACGGTCACCTTCAAGGTCGGGCGCAACCAGGTCTCGACGGTCGATGCCAACACGAAGATGATGACCGTCACCCGGGACGGCAAGACCATCAAGACCATCCCGATCTCCGCCGGCTCGCCATCCAACCCCACCTACAACGGGCAGATGGTGATCTCCGAGAAGTTCAAGGAGACCCGGATGAACGGTGCGACGGTCGGCTTCACCGACGCCGACGGCAAGGGCGAGTACGACATCAAGGACGTGCCGCACGCCATGCGGCTGTCCACCTCGGGCACCTTCATCCACGGCAACTACTGGGGCGCGCCGTTCGGCAGCGCCAACACCAGCCACGGCTGCGTCGGCCTCGCCGATGTGAAGGGTGCGGGCGACCCGAGCCAGCCCGGCGCCTGGTTCTACAACAACTCCATGATCGGCGACGTGGTCATCGTCAAGAACTCCCCGGACAAGACCATCACCCCCGACAACGGCCTCAACGGCTGGAACATGAGCTGGGCCGAGTGGACGGCGGGCTCCCAGGCCTGACCCCACCCCACGCGTCGTCCCCGGCGCGAGCCGCCGGTGGCCGCCCTCGGCGACCACCGGTCCCCGAACCCCGTACGGAGGCGGCGGCACCCGGATCCCCTCGGATCCGCGGTGCCGCCGCCTCCGGCGTTCGTATGTGTCGCGCGTCCCGGTGCTCTCGGCGATCCCCACCCGGCAGACCCTACGCACCGGATCACCGGATCATGGTGCAGCTGGCTACACCATGGATCCGGGGGACCGGCCCATCGTGGCGGCCTCCTCCCACCAGCAGGATGGAGCCATCACCCGGCCCGTCCACGGAGGAATCCCATGAAAGCGCTGCTCTGGATCGTGCTCTGCGCGGCAACCGCCGCGAACGTCTCGCTCAACTTCCTGATGGAGGACAACGGTCTGCACATCGCGCTGAGCGTGGTCTCCGGAGTGGTCGTCCTCGCGTCCGGAGCGGGGCTGTGGACGCTGCGCCGCGAGGCCCGGCCGTAGCCCCCGGCCGGGCGTGTTGCGGGTCTCGTTGAAGAGGCCCGTGGGCGGCTGGGACAATAGGCAGGCCACAACGGTTCTGTACGTCGCTTCCGTGAGCCGCAGAGCGTGCGATGTCTGGGCGACGCCCTCAATGGGGAGGGGGACCGCTGGCGCCCCCGGGACGGGGGCGTCTTCGCGCGCGCTGCCCCATCGACGGAAGGTCTAGACCCTGATGCAGGCGACCCCTGATTCCGTAACCCCGCACACCACCGAGAGCCGCGTCATCGAGCCGCTGTACGCCGAGATCCTCCGGCGCAACCAGGGCGAGAAGGAATTCCACCAGGCCGTACGGGAGGTCCTGGAGACCCTCGGCCCGGTCCTCGCGAAGCGGCCCGAGTTCGTGGACGCCAAGATCATCGAGCGCGTCTGCGAGCCCGAGCGCCAGCTCATCTTCCGGGTGCCGTGGTCCGACGACTCCGGCGAAATCCATGTGAACCGCGGCTTCCGCGTCGAGTTCAGCAGCTCGCTGGGCCCGTACAAGGGCGGGCTCCGCTTCCACCCCTCGGTCAACCTCGGCATCGTGAAGTTCCTCGGCTTCGAGCAGATCTTCAAGAACGCGCTCACCGGCATGCCCATCGGCGGCGGCAAGGGCGGCGCGGACTTCGACCCCAAGGGCCGTTCGGACGCCGAGATCATGCGGTTCTGCCAGTCGTTCATGACCGAACTCCACCGCCACCTCGGCGAGTACACCGATGTCCCCGCAGGTGACATCGGCGTCGGCGGCCGGGAGATCGGCTACCTGTTCGGCCAGTACAAGCGGATCACCAACCGCTACGAGTCCGGCGTACTCACCGGAAAGGGCCTCGGCTGGGGCGGCGCCCAGGCACGCACCGAGGCGACCGGCTACGGCTGCGTCCTGTTCACCGCCGAGATGCTCCGCAGCCGGGGCGAGTCCCTCGACGGCCAGCGCGTTGTCGTCTCGGGCTCGGGCAATGTCGCGATCTACGCGATCGAGAAGGCCCAGCAGCTCGGCGCGACCGTGGTGACCTGCTCCGACTCCAACGGCTACGTCGTGGACGAGAAGGGCATCGACCTGGCCCTCCTCAAGGAGATCAAGGAGGCCGGCCGCGGCCGTGTCTCCGAGTACGCGGAGCGCCGCGGCGAGCACGTCAAGTACGTCCCCGGCGCCGGCGTCTGGAACGTCCCCTGCGACGTGGCACTGCCCTGCGCCACCCAGAACGAACTCCACGAGGCCGACGCCGTGGCCCTGGTACGCCACGGTGTGAAGGCGGTCGCCGAGGGTGCCAACATGCCCACCACACCGGAGGCCGTACGCGTCCTCCAGGAGGCGGGTGTCGCCTTCGCCCCCGGCAAGGCGGCCAACGCGGGCGGTGTGGCGACCAGCGCCCTGGAGATGCAGCAGAACGCCTCCCGCGACTCCTGGACCTTCGCCCACACGGAGGAGCGCCTCGCGCAGATCATGCGCCACATCCACGACTCCTGCTACACCACCGCGGAGCGCTACGGCAGCCCCGGCAACTACGTGGTCGGCGCCAACATCGCCGGCTTCGAACTCGTCGCGGACGCGATGCTGGCACAGGGCCTGATCTGACCCGGCACCCCTGACGCCACCGTGGCCCGGCCGCCCCGAGCAGCCGGGCCACGGCCATGTCAGCCGGCCGGCGCGGCGCGGCGCCGGAAGGTCTCCGCCAGCCCCGTGTTCACGACCACCACCACCCCGAAGAACACCGCCGCCCCCGAATGCCCGACCGCATGCACCGCGAACACCCCACAACCCAGCACCACCGCCTTGACCAGCAGAACCCCCGTGAGCGGCGGTCGGAAGCGGGCCCGAGGCGCGGCGAACATCCCCCACACCACGGCGGCGACAGCGGGCGCCCCGACCCCCAGCAGCACCCGGGAGGCCACACCGCCCCCGGTGGTGAACCCCCACCAGGCCAGAGCGCCCAGCGCCGCCAACTCGACCACGAACGCCAGCAGTTCATTGGCCATGAACCAGGGCGGACCGGCCGGGGTGGCAGGAGTGCTGCGGCCTTCGCTCGGCATCGGTGGACGCTCCATTTCGCGATGCGGTACGGTGACGAGGTCATTACGCTCCGTGTGCCCATGCGCACATGGAGCGGCCCCCGGCGGTGCGCCAACACCAAGTCCGAGGGCCTACACCACCAGTGGAAATGAGCCACCGGAAATGTTGCGTCATGCTATCGCGCCCTCTGTGCGCTATACGAAGGCACCGAACGATGTCGTCCGCCACCCGCGTCTGAACAGCGACGCGAAGATCCTGCTCCTGTACGTGCAGGGCCTCCCCGACAGCGCCACCTTCAAGCCCTTGGGCGAGCTGGCCCAGAAGCTGGGCATCAAGGGCCGCGCGTACCAGAAGGCGAAGCAGCAGCTGGTCGAGCACGGCTACGTACACGAGTGGCGCAGCCAGGCCGACGGCGGCCGCTGGATCACCGAGCAACTCGTGGCGAACACCGCCCTGTCGAATGAGCAGGCGGCCCACGTAAGAGGAACTCCGCCGGTCCCCTCGCCCGTCGCCGTGTCACCGAGTCGGCACTTACCGACGGTCGGCGTACCGGCTGCCCGGACGGCCGGTGGCTATGAACCGGTAGAAGACCACAGTGATAAAACCACCCCCCACCCACCCTCCGAACGCGGGGAGCACTTCCAAGGCTTGGGGCGGTCAGGGCGTCCCGAGCGCCCTGAGTGCTCCGAGGGCTCCGACGGGCCTGAGGGCTTCGACGGCCCTGACCGCCCCGAGGTCTCCGGGCGCTCCGAACCGGACCGCACGGCCCCAACGGCGGACCCCGCCCTGCTGGCCCGCGCCGAACGCGTCCTGCTCTCCCTGCGCCACTCCCGCCGCGAACTGCACCTGGGTGTACGCGAGGCCGCCAAGCTGGCCGTCGAGGCGGTCAAGTGGCTGGAGCGCGGCCTGAGCGAGTCCGACCTGCGCCAGGCCCTGCTCGCCGAACGCCCCAGAGAGGGCGTGCGCTCGGCCGTCGGCTTCCTCCGCTACCGCCTGGTCCAGAAACTCCCCGAACCCCGGACGACCCCCCAGTCCTACGACCTCACACGCCCCCGCGAACTGATCGAGTGCCAGGGCCCAGGCGATGCCCACACCTTCCGCCCCTTGCTGGACGAGACGGAATGCACCTCGTGCCGCCTGATCGCAGCGAACGCCATGTACGCCGCACCGCCCACCCCGGAGCCCGACCACCTGCCGTGGCGCGAGCGCTTCGCCAGGATCAACACAACGCCGACGGCCTGATCCTGGGTGCGGGCGCCGGGCCGACGGAATCCCGGGCGGGGCATCACACTTCGGCACCGGCGAACTCGGACTCGTCTACGGCGTCACTTGATTGAAGGCCGATATGAGGCAACGGACTGTCCGAAGCTTCAGGGCGCGGGCTGGGCCAGCTTCTGGAAGAGGGCAGCGATCTCCGCCTTGTCGGCGATCAGGGGCAACGTGTCGAAGTAGAGCTCCCACTCCCCCCGGGGGCCGAACCGCTCGACGATTCCGAACGGGACGTCCGCCCCCTTGGCGCTGGTCACCCTGCCATGCCACTCCACGTAGGTCGTGTGTTCCCCGAAGGCGACCTGGCCCGCCTTCAACTGCATATCAGCGTGCTCGAAGAGCCGCTTGAGATAGGCAGTCTTGCCCGCGGCCGTGGTCAGCGGCCGAGAGAGCCCCGGCGCCTGCAGCCGGGCGCTGCCCAACCGGTCGGTCAGTGCGGTGACGTCCCCGGCGTTCCATGCTGCAAGCCGAGCCGTGATCTGGTCGGATCGGAACGGCGCACTTGAACCGCCAGCTGCGCCAGTTGCGGGCCCCGAGTCGGTAACTCCCTCGAAGAGAGGCCGCAGTTCGGGGGCGATCGGCTTCAACAACTCGTAACGGTCGTAGTATCGCCGGGCCTGAATCGTCTTGCCGTCGTCAGAGAGTACGTTTCGGGCGATCTGAGGATAGGCCACCTTATGTCCCTTGAGTGTGACCTCGTTCCACTGGCCGAACATCATCACTGCGCCGTCAGCCACCACGTCGGTGCCCCTGTACCGCAAGTCGGGGAAGAGCCCGAGCGATCCGGTGATCGAGTTACCGATTGCGGTGTGCCCGCGCTGCGGCGGGCCGCCCGCCTCCCAGAGCGTCGCATCCTCGTCAAATATATCCAGATATGCCTGGACCCTCGGGTGAGCGATCTCTCCCGGCTGGGGCGGCGTCCCGGTCGGCGTCTCCCCGAAGGTGATCTGCCGCTTCATGAACGCGCACGCGTTCGGCGTGATCCGGCCCTCCAGTCTCTCGACCTTTGCGCGGACTTCCGGACAATCAATCCCAGACGACACCGCGGTGGCCCTCGCCGAGGCAGCGCTGGCCGACCAGGTCGAGCCGGCGGTCAACGTGCCGAGAGACAGCCCGATCCCGATCGCCATCGCGAGCAGTCCGGTCCGTCCCAGTGCCGGCGCATTCGCATATCGTCCTCGCTGCTTTGACCTCATGCTGACACTCCTCTCCTCATCCCCCTCGCATGGATGCGGGAGGGGCACTGCCCGGCACCTTTGCTGCTCCGTGCCTGGTGTGAGCACTCTGCCCGCAGACGTGCAGAGGGGCGATTACCTCCCAGGTAATGCAGCACCGACGGTCCTTTCGGGGCACGTTCACGCGGGACTGGTGGGAGCGAGGACGGTTGGGAATCAGACGGAGGTGCCGGGGCGTGACGGCACCATCGGTACAACCGACCGGTTCAGTGGTGCACGAGCCCGGATCCACTCCACGCACTCGGTGCCGCTCCCGCCGCTGTTGACCTCACGCGGGTGGCGTGAACACATCGCCCCCGCCCCATCGGCGGCGCGAAGCGAACGTATGACCTCACCCGGAGGTGGCCCGGACTTGACCAGGCATCAAAAAGACTGCTGGTCTTGGTAGGTTGTGTCACCGACCAGGGGGTGCCGCGTGTCTCGGTCCGATCTGCGAGCGCTATTCCGATCCAATGATCGCGAACTGAGAGCGGTCGACTTCTTCGCGGACCGCCGGGACGAGTGGGACACGGTGGCCACCAGCCTCGCCGGGCATGTCCAACGGGTGCAACAGCCCGGGTTCGACGTGGAGGACCTGGAGTCCGCCAGGCGTAACGCCCTCGTCTTCTACGGGGTCGGCGGCATCGGCAAGTCCACCTTCTCGCGCGGTGTCGCGGAGCACCTGGCGGGCAGTTCGACGCGCGGCAGTGACTGGCCACCGCTGGATTCCGGGATCGGCCGGGTCGTGCCCGTACGTGTCGACCTCTCCAATGAATCGGGCGTGGACTTCGAGTCGTTGATGCTGGCGCTGCGGCTGGCGGCCTCGGAACTCGGGGAACCCATGCCGGCCTTCGACATCGCCTTCCAGCGGTACTGGGAGCGCAACCACCCGGGGGAGCCGCTCGACGAATATCTGCGGCGGCGTACCTGGTTCAGTCGGCTCCCCGGCACGCGGTCGCTGTCGGGCCAGATGCAGTCGGCACTGTCCGACATCGCGCAAGCGGTAGCCCTGCCGGGTACCGCGGGCTCAGTCATCGGGCAGAGCGTCGGTGCCGTTGTCCGGGCCCTGCGCGAACATCGGCAGCAGGTGCGCGCGCTTGCGGAATGCCGCCGTCTGGCCGACCTGCTGGAGGCCGACCCTGACCTTGAGGCCCTGAGTTACTACTCACACCTGCTCGCCTGGGACCTCAGCCGGGTACCGGAAAAGCAGCGGGCCACTCTCGTCGTTCTGTTGGATACGTTCGAGGATGTCGGCGACCGCGTGCACCGCGATCTGGAGCGGCTGATCCAGCGCGTGGTGTGGCTCATGCCGAACGTCCTGTTCATCATCACCGGTCGCAACCGACTCCAGTGGGATGACGCCAAGCTCGAAGGCCAGCTCGACTGGGCAGGCCAGGAGCGCTGGCCGCTCCTGGCCGGTGGCGCAACCGAGGAGCCACGTCAGCACACGGTCGGCTACCTCTCGGCGGAGGATTGCGAGATCTACCTGTGCGAGCGGCTGACCATTGCTGGGCGACCGCTCATGGACGACCGCACCCGCCACATGATCACAGCGAACTCCCACGGTCTGCCGCTCTATCTTGACCTCGCGGTGATGCGATTCCTCGACCTCTACCGCCGTAACGACCGTGCTCCGGTGTCGGGTGAGTTCAACCTCGACTTCTCCGCCCTCGTCGCACGTACGTTCCGTGACCTCCCCCCGGATGTACGCCGTGTCCTGCGCGCAGTGAGTCTGCTGGATTCCTTCTCGGTCGAGCTGGCCACCGCCGCGGCCGGCCTCGATCGCGACGCCCCTGCCCTCGACCTCGTCGAGCGTCCGTTCGTCGACATGGACCCCGGTGCGCCGTGGCGGCACCGGCTGCACGATCTCGTACGGGACGCAGTCCGCGAGGCCGACGACACGAGTGAGGACCGGTGGAGCGAGGCGGACTGGAAACGTGCGGCCCGTCGCACGTTCACCGCCCTCGGCCGTGAAGCAGCGAGCGACGACCGGGCTCGCCTCGTGGCCGCCCTGCGCCAGGGGCTGCGTCTGGCCCGCGACTATCAGCTGGAACTGGACTGGTTGGCCGATGCGGCCTTCCGCTACGTGGACGACTTCGTCTGGGAACCCATCGAGCTTCCGGCTCAGGAGGAGAACAGCGGCGACGCGATCAGCACCCCGGCCGAGGCCTTGGCCGTGTCGCTGTCGGCCATCGCCCAACGCCAGCGCGAACACCGAGGCCGTACGGCAGAGCGCCTGCGCTCGGTTCTCGACTCCGGTCAGCTCCCCGACCGTCTGCTGGAGCTGCCGCGATACTTCCTCGCGGAGTGCGACCGTGATCTGGGGAACTTCGACGCCTCGCTGGACGGGATGCGCCAGGTCGCCGACGACGGTGGCCGCCTCGCACCGACGGCCGCACGAGGTCTGGTGCACCTGGCCCGCCGGGTCGGCCGCTTCGAGCGCGTACGTGTCGCAGTCGAGGCCCTGGGGCCGGAAGGCCGAGCCGACCGGGCCCGTGGTGACCTGTGGTGGACGCAGGGCAACATCGGCCCCGCATGCTCCGCCTACGCCGCGGGACGGGACGAAGCACTCCACCTCGACCAGCCGGGCGAAGCGGCCCTCGCCCAGGCGTGCCTGGCCTTCGCCGCGGCTTTCCAGGATCGCCCCCGCGCAGCTGAGCAGATCGCCCGCGCCGAGGACATGCTCGGCGGCGTCTCGATCCGCTGGGCGGAGATCCAGACATCCATCGCCACACTCGTACGGGACGCCGGTGTCGCCGCCGACCTCGCGGAGCGTGCTGAGGACACTGTCGCCCGAGCCCGCGCGGCGGGACTCACTTCTTCGATCGCCTACATCCGCCTCGCGGTCTGCCTCCACTCCCTGGTGCTCGGGCGGCTCGACCTGCTGGCTGAGGCGAGGGAGCGGTTGCGAGAGTGCGTGCAGGGTGAGGAGTTCGCCTATCTCGCGGAACTCTCCTACCTGATGGCCGACGAGGCGCCGCCGACCGGTCTACCTCGCGCGCAGTGGCTGGACGGGCAGGCTGCCGTGCAGGCACGCTGGGTGGCGATCGTCGAAGACCGGCGCCGGGAGGCTGCCGCGATCAGAGGAGAATGAGCAGGTGGCGAAGTACACCACGCTGGAACAGATCGACCTGCCGGCCGTGGCCGACAGCTACGGGCTGGAGGAGCCGCGGCTCGTCCCGCTGGCGGGCGGTGCGGCCAACTCCAGCTTTCACCTCTCCAGCGCCAGTGGTGAGTTCGTCCTCACCATCCTCGACAACCACGACACGGCGAGCGCCGAGCGTCTGGCGGCTCACACCCAGGCCCTGTTCCTCCTGGGTGTCCCGACCAGCGCGGTCGTACCGGCCACCGACGGCTCGCTGATCACACACTTCGACAACCGCCCAGTGATTCTCAAGGCGTGGGCCGACGGAAGGGTGGAGCAGCCTTTGCCGGTGCCCCTTCTGCCCGAAGCGGGACGCATCCTTGCCCAACTGCACGCGCTCCCGGCCCAGTCAGCGTGCCTCACCGATATCCCGGTAGGCACTCGCCGCCTCTCGGCCGCCCACGAGGCCCTCATCCCGGACCTCCCCGACAGGAAATTCGCCGCCTGGCTCACCGATCAGCTCAGCCGCATCCACCAGGCCGAAGCAGTGAGCAGCCGCCCGCGCACGGTCACGCACGGGGACCTCTTCGACGACAACATCATCGTGCGGACAGACGGCAGCCTCACCGTCCTCGACTGGGAGACCATCTCCCTCGATGACCCGCTGCTCGACCTCGGCATGGCGGCGGTGGGCCTGGCCCAGGAAGACGGCGCGCTGTCACCGGAGCGCGTGAAGGCCCTGGTCTCCGGGTACGAGCAGATCGCCCCCCTGTCGGAGGAGGACGCGGCCGCGCTCTCCGGGGAGATCATCCACGCAGCGCTCATCATCGCCTTCCACCGCTACTACCGGCACCATGTGCGCTTCCCGGATCCGAGCAAGGCCACGTATCACCTGGAGATGATTCGGTTCGTGGAGTCGGTGGAGGGCGCTGCTCGGGCGCTTGGCTGACGGGAGCAGAGCAGCGTGGGCGGGCCCGGAAACGGCTCCGTAGACAGGCAACGAGCATGCGCCGACTGGTGATCGTGATCTCCGGTGAGCTCGCACCCGAAGCTGCGAGCACCGTGGACGTGCCCCCGCTGCAACACCGGCACAGCTCGATCTGGATGGCCTGACCCGTCGCGGTGGCGGCGGCCTTCGCTCTCACCGATCGGATCAGAGCCGTCGCAGACGAACCGACGCGATGAACCCGGCCCATGCGTCACGTCGAACGGCGATATGACGACCGTTCGGCCGCTTCGAGTCGCGTATGCCTACGGTGGCGTGCAGGTCGGCGATCTCGATGCATTCGCCGCCGGCGCCATTGCTGTAGCTGCTCTTCCGCCACTGCACGGCGGTGGGGGGCAGGTTCATCGTGAGTGCTCCTCCATGGCGGAACGGATCAGCGCAGCTGATCTCTGTGGGCTCAGAGCGAGGGCCCTGAGGTGGTCGAAAGCTCGGGTGTAGACACTGACATCTGCCTGGAGTTCCAGGTAGATCGAGTCGGTGAGGCCCTCCCTGTACACCACGTCGGGGTCCTCCTGCTCAGGGAAGCCGAGCACGGTGAAGGGCCCGGTGGTGGGATACGCCCCGGCGTCGTACGGCAATACCTGCACCGTGACGTTCCTCAATTTCGACATGTCCAGCATACGTTCGAGTTGGGCCGCCATGACCTCTCGGCTGCCCATCACATGCAAGAGGGCGCTCTGGTGGATCACGCACCAGAAGTCGGGTCCTTCCATGGCCGTCAACAGCTCTTGACGGCGCATGCGTACATCGACGAGGCGCGGAATCTCGTCGTGGGGGAGGTCGGGCGTGACGCGGCTCATCTCGGTTGCATACTCCGGCGTCTGCAGAAGACCGGGGACGAACTCTCCCTGGTAGGTGCGCATGCTGCAGGCGGCTTGTTCCAGGCCCACGTATACGGAGAACCATGAAGGAATGGCATTCCCGTGGGCGTGCCACCACCCCTTGGTCTTCGACTCCTTCGCGAGCGACTTCAGCAGGTCGCGCAACTCGTCGGACGTTCCGTAGAAGCGGCACAGCGCGTCCACGTCCGAGGGCTGCACCCGGCCCTGACCCGTCTCCAGACGATTGACCTTGGAGCCGCTCCAGTCGAGTTCCTTGCCAACCTGGTTGCAGGTCAGACCGCTCTCGTCGCGAAGCTTCTTGAGCTCGATCGCCAGTCGGCGACGACGTGCTGTGGGTGAACCGGCCACTTCAACTCCCCTTTGCATAGCGAAGGTTCTATCCCATCGGAATGGGTGCCCCTGGCCAATCACCCGAAGGAGCGAATCTCACCGTGCACATTGCATGAAGGGATTGGAGCTTGGCATTCTCTGTTGCGTAACGACGGTGAGTCACCACGCTTCACGAAGGGTGAGGTGCAGGTTCTCGCTCCGGTGAAAGGCGTGCGCTCGTGGTGAACGGGATCGACGGCTGCATGACGCGAAAGCCCTGGGAGCTGCCCTTCCTGGCAGAGCCCGAAGAGGTCGCCGGACTGAGACGAGTCGTGCGCCTGCAGCTGCGCTTGTGGGGGCTGTCGGACGTGACCGATGCCGCCGAGATCTGCGTGAGTGAGCTGGCGGCGAATGTGATCCGGCATGTCGGTGAGGGAACGCCGTGCACGCTCACGGCTGAGATGCGGGACACGCATCTGCGGATCGGCCTCCGGGACCCGGACACCCGCGCTCTGCCGACGCTGATCTCGGCCGGCCCGGACGCCGAGGCGGGGCGCGGGCTGGCGTTGGTGGATGCCGTGTCGGAGCGCTGGGGCGTGATTCTCGGCGCGGACTCCAAGCTTGTCTGGTGCGACCTTGTCACCCGACTCCGCTCGCCCGCCGGGCATATCGATGACCCGAGAGTCGCGAAGAGCGAGGCGTGTCTGATCCTCTACACGGGAGGTAAGGCGCACGGCTCCGAGAGGGGGCGCATTCGTGCTGCGATTCAGCAGGAGGCGGCGATCGATCTGATCGCCGACCTCCTCCACTGGCTACTCGCCCACGGCTACGACCCGGACGAAGCGCTGGACCGGGCGCAGACGCACTTCGAGGTGAAGCTGAGCCAGGTCGGATGACTCCACGGTCACAGCAGCAGTGCGTCGCTGAAGAACCCGATCGTCGGACCTTCCAGGGTTCCGATCGGCAGGAAACGGTCGAGGAGACCGATGTTGTGTTCGCAACCGGTCTTCGGCGGCAGGCCGCAGACATGGCATGCGGCAAGGCCGATGCCCCGCTGCACAGCTTGGTCACGGACCCCGCGCGAGGGGTGGCAGAGGCCAGCGGGGCGAGCGTACAACGGGTGATGGCTCAGATGGTTCGCCTGCCGAGCAGGGTTGTCGGTATGTCTGCGACGATTTCGGGTTCTCGATTGCCGTGGTAGACGAAATGCAGCTCCTGTCGTGCTCGCATGCACAAGGTGTGGAACCGTTCACGGGCCATCGCGCCGGTGGGATCTTCGGCGTAGCTGTCCAGGTCCGGCACGAAGACGATGTCGAATTCGAGTCCCTTCATGCTGGTGATGTTCACAATCTGGGTCCTGTGCGTGGAGAAGTCGACAGTCCGCCGGTTCATGTCATGGGATATGTAGGACTGAACCGAGGAGTGGAGACCCAGCCCGGACAGTTGGCGGTGGATCTCTCGCTGGAGTTCGGTGGTCCTGCAGATGATGCCAATGGTGCAGTCGGGGCGACTGGAAATGTATTGGGCGAGCTGCGTGATAAATGGGCGTTCCGAGGAACAGTGCATGAGGTGGGGGGCCTCGCCGCTACGGTCTGGGAGTTCACCGTTCTCGAATTGTGGTTCCACTCGGAAAAAATCGGCGAGAAGAGCGATCTCGCGCGATGTGCGGTGATTCGTGCGCAACAGAAGAATTTCCTCGTCGACATCGAGTTCCTTTTCGATTTCGACGATAGTCGTCTGTCTCTCGTCGACACCGCGGCTCCCGTCAGCGAACACGGTGACGTGATTCTCGAGGATTCCGCACAGCTCGTAGAACTGGTGTGGAAGATTCTGCCCCTCGTCGATGACCAGGCATTCCCGCAGTTCCGGTCGGCGCCGCAGGCACGCGATCTGTATCCGGGGCCAATCGAAACTCCACTCGTCCGTCCCGTCATTCGGCGGCTCTTCCTGGAAGTTCTTGTTCCAGAAGTCGCTCAGCCACCGATGGAAAGTGGTCACGCGAAAGCTTTCGGACAGGCGGCCCGAGAACTGTGCGGTGTACTGACTGAGGAGATTCGAACGAGTGATGAGAGAGGTGTCGCGGCCTGCGGTGGCCTGCATCCATGCCCTGTAGACGGCCATGACGGTCTTGCCGGATCCCTGGGGACCGGTGATCAAGTGGTTGCCGTCGAAGGGGAGCTCGACAACGCCATACTGATTTGGCGTCAATTCAAGAAGACTCGGAAAGTTCATGGCGCATCGACGGCTGCTGCGGATTCCTCGAACGCGGCCTGAATCACCGGGTGGAAGAAGCCTTCGACTTGGCCGTCACCTTGGCCGTCACCGATCAGAAGAGTGCGATCGAGCAGCGTGTTCCCGATCTCGCAGCAGGTTTCCGGGAGTAGTGAGCAAGCGTGGCAGGCAGCTCTGTTGAGGTTCGCCAAAGAACGACCTGTGGGGTCGGCACACAGCGGGTCCTGCGAACACCACTGTGCCGACTCGAGAAGGCGCACCATCGTGTCCATCAGGTGCGGGGGCAGCCCTTGGCGGACCAGACCGCCCAGGGTCCCCTCCGAATCCCCGGCCGCAGTGTAGATGAATATGCCGGCCTGCTGAGGGTTCTGGCTCCCCACCGGGTGGCTCCTGGCGTAGACGCGCTCACGGAGAGACGCCGCGTTGTACCCACTGTCGTACGAGAGCTGGCGGATGAACTGATGCGCCAGTGTATGCAGCATGACGAATCTGGGCAGCAGCCGCGGCCCTGTCTTCTCTCGCAGGCGTTCAATCTGGAAAGAGGCCTCGAGGTTCCCCTCGATCCCTTCGACCCAGTTCAGCAGGGCCGATGACGATTCCCATGTCTCGAGCGCATCCTGATTGAACGAGATGAAGATTCCTTCGCCGTACGACTCCACGGCGGGTAGCCACTGTGCCCGGGCGACGGGGTTCACCGAAACCAGACGTTCGCGGCCCTCCGACTCGTAGCGGGAAAAGCCCTCGAGTGCCCTGACTTCACGGATGCGGTCGGCCACCACGACTCGGTCGATGCGGTGGTGGAGCAGCTCGAGAGAGGTGGGGTCGTCCGCGTGTGCTCCCAGGCCCACCTGTCTGACGCTGAAGTCGGCCGTGCAGTCCTTTTTCGAGTCCGAGGAGGTGAATGCCGCCCATTCGGCGACGCTTAGGTCCTCGACTGCGGCATCGACCACTGGCCCCGCCGATGCATCGGTTGCGTGGGCCCGGCGCAAGTCGTCGACGAATTCCGTGGAGACGCCGCACTTCTTCGCGATGTGCTTGACGATCACATCTGTGACAGGTGTGTCGCCGGTTTCGATGAGTTCTTCCCACATCGCATGAGTCGTGACTCTTTGGGCTGCTTCGTCATCAGTGTCGAGGTTCGACGGAGAAGGAATCTCAATAGCGGAATGGACCAGCGGGAAATAGACGTTGGAGGCGCCGCGCTGGACTGCACGCGGCATCTCTGCGCACTCGTCGCGCTCGTCGTCGGAGGTCTGCCAGGGCTGGCTCCCCGAGCAGCGTGCGCCGATCTGCTTCAGAATGTACTTCTGACTGATTCCTTCGAGTGTCCGATAGGCGTTGCAGGTGATACACGCCACCTTGAGCGCGTCGAGGCCGGAGGAATCCGGAGTGGCGACGAACTTGAGGCTCCTCACACCGCACTGACGTTGATCGTGCCCCTCGGCGCGCGAGTGCGCCCATCGCCGCCAGTCGACATCGGCCATGTGCCCTTCTCTGCAGACCTGAATGAAACGCATGGGGGCCAGCTGGGGTGCGTTCGAGCATCGGCCGCATTTTGGAGCCTTGTCCCTCTGCTCCGCCTCGGGGCGCCAATGGGTCATGACCCTGCACTTCGGGCAGAACAACCAACGAGGGAAACGCACATACCCGGGGCCGCGGCGAGACACGTACTGGGCCTTGCCCGATGGGATCACCGCTGCGGCGCGGAAGCCCCGCACCCCCAGCTTCCTGGCCAGCCGGGGGGAGTCCACCGGATCGCCCTGGTTACCCCAGCTCCGGATGTCGGCGGCGACGAACGACTCGCCCTGCAAGTCGATGATGCCGCCGACACCGAACGGAGAGATGGTCTGTGTCCGGCGAACCTTCCGCCTGATGTCCTTCATTCGGTCATGCCCCCCTGACCGCGACCAGGCATTCCCGATCGACATTTCTCATGGACTGGGCGGTCTCCCACAGTCCTTGTCGCTTTCCGAAGTCCGTCAGCAGAGAGGCATGCCCGAGTCCCTGCGGTCGGTAGTAGAGGCGGCTTCCCTCCCCCCGGGCGATGGCAGCTTCCTGCATCCACGCCTCGATCAGCTCGTCCAGCTGCTGCCGAGCCGACTCGCTCTCGTCGGGATCAGAACTCTGCACATGCGCCACGATGCGATCCCGCACGTGTCGGACCTCCTCCTTGTGATCGAGCACGTCCCCGGCACCGTCCTCGGAGTTCAGCCCCATGCCATGACGTACGAGGATGGTGAGTGCCGCGTGCAGAGCCCGATCTCGGGACGGCGGCGACCATGGTGTGACACTGGTGGGCTCCACGTGTCGATAGAGAGAGGAGTGATAGACCCCGAAGGACTCGTAGTGGGAACGGTCGCGGGGTTTGCTCGATCGGAAGAGAGTGACGATCAATCCGGGAACGGTACGGCGACCGACTCGGCTGGTCGCTTGAATGTACTCGGAGGTCGTCTTGGGCTGCCCGTTCATGAGCATGAGGCCCAGGCGCGACACGTCGACGCCGACGGACAGCATGTTGGTCGTCGCGAGAAAGGAGACGCTCTCTCTGTCCGTGAACGACCGGCCGAGACGGTCGAGCAGCCTGGGCTGGGAGGCTCGGGGGATGTTGCTCGTCAGCTCGACGACGGCATGGTCGGGGAGATCACGGCGCGTCGATTCGTCATGCGTGAGATGTTCGAGTCTGGCCGGGATGTCGTCCCGGGCGATCGTGACGGTGCGTCCGAGTTCGCGAAGGCTGTTGTGATAGGCGACCACGGTCCAGTAGGCGTCGCGCAAATCGTCCCTGTCACAGACATCGTTGGTGGCTTGGAGGGCCGCCGCCCCCACGTGGACGGTCCCGGTGGAGGATGTGTGCCCCTGCGCCATGACGCCGACGTAGAGCCGTCCCGGGCGGTCGTGATCGGGGGAGGCGAAGTAGGAGTAGCGGGCATCGGTTCCCGCCGGAGGGAAGAGCTGCGTCCGGCGACCATAGAGGCTCTTGATCTGTTCCTGCGACCGGCGGATCGTCGCCGTCGAAGCGATCACCTTCGGCTTGATGCCGTCCCATGCGCAGAGTTCCAGAACTGCTGCCTCGTAGAGGCCGACCGTCGTGCCCAGTGGACCGGCCAGCAGATGCAGTTCGTCCTGAATCACCAGTGAGGGCCTGCGCCTGCCCTTGCCGCCGAAGATTCGACCGGCGTCCCGCTCCCAGGCCAGTCGCGCGAACTTGTCCACGGTGCCGAGCAGGAATGTGGGCGGTTCTTCGTAGATGTGCTGGTCGACCACGGAGACCGGTAGCCGGTCGTGGAAGACGCAGGTATCCCGAGGGCAGAAGAACGAGAAGCTGACGGAGTCCGCCGCGATCCCGAAGTCACTGTCGCGGGTGTGGTGCTGCGGGACGATCTCGGTCCCGCACCAGGGGCAACGCTCCAGGAGAAACCGGTCGTCGGGATCGTTCATCTGCTTGAGCTCGCCGAGGGCGGTCTCAGCCTCGGCGTACGAGTTCGGTGTGGTGTCCCTGCCCACCCAGAGGCCCACAGTGATCGGTTCGTCCCCCAGATCTCGCGCTTCGGGTCCGTCATGCCCGAGCCGCATGTACTCGAGAGCGCAGATGGCCGTAGCCGTCCGCTGGAACTGTTGGGTGGTGAGGAGGCTGAGCGTGTACCGACTGATGACAGCCGTGCCACCGCCTGCGGTTTCGTAGTGAAGCCGGCGCCAGGCGATCTCGAAGCACGCGGTGAGCAGGTACGCCTCCGTCTTGCCGCCGCCCGTGGGGAACCAGATGAGGTCGACCGTGTCGCGGTCTTCGTGACCGGGGTCGATGAGCCCCTCGACGACCAGCAGGAAGAAGGCGAGCTGGAACGGGTGCCATGCTGCGTTCGCGTCCGGCTCGGAGACCTCGACGATACTTTCGTTCCTGCGGCGTCGGGTGCCGGCCAGTTCGCTCCGACTGTGCAGCATCTGCAGGGCCATGGCTCGGTTGGCCAGCCGGAACGCCTCTCGTGCGTGGTTGCCGGCGGTCCCTTCCGCGGTGAGGATCTCGATGCCGGACTCCATGCGCCGGACAGCGGTTTCGACGCGTTCGAGGATGCGTGAAGCCGGTGCTTGGGCCCATTGCGGGAGATTCGTGGACGCCTCCTTCACGCTCGCTTCGTACCAGGTGCGATAGCCCGCGACGAACGCATCGAGTTCCGTGCGCAACGTTTCGACGGGAAGGTCCCGCCGGTACAGGCGTGCGAGATTGAGCACCGGCAGGTCCGTGGGGCCGTCCGGACGGATGTGGTCGACCTTCTGTTGCGGCATGACCTCTGAGCGCAGGGTGGTGACCTGCCCCTCCGAATCCGTCCACTCGACCGCACAGCCGTGTCCGATGGCTCGCGTCGATATGTGTCGGTACTGAACCCGGAGCTCCTCCTCCTCGGGGTCCCGGCTGTTGAGGCGCGTGCTCGGGTACTCGAGCACCCTGCCGCCCAGTGTTGTGGCTTCGAGGCCGGCCTGAAAGAGCATTAGATTCCACGAGTTCCGTTGATTCTCATCCTCGTGGTGAGCGTTCGCCAGCACACAGGTGACGAGATGGCCCGCGCCATGCCTGCGCCACCGGACATAGAGACGCGCATGCCCGTCCAAGACGAGTTCGCTCTTCGTCGGCCCCCGGGCGATCCGGACCGTCTGGGAACGGCTTGGGCGCCTGGTCCAGATCCTTCGTCCGGCCTCACGCACCGTCTCGTAGCGCGCGGCGGAACAAGTCACCTCGAGAGCTGGCGCGTTGGTGAAGAACGAGAACCCGAGTGATGACGGCATCCACGCGTTCGCCTCGGCCACGGGGTCGTCGGCAAACCCGTCCTCCTCGCCGACGCCGGCGGCGTCCGAGGACAGCTCCTGTTCACCAGCGGCCGACGTACGGTCGTGGAAGTCCGTGCCGCGCGGGTAGAGAGTGCCCATGAGATAACGCCGATCGGGAGGGTCGACGAGCGTCTCCTCCGCCTCGGGATGCGGTCCGACGAGCTGCCTGCGCAGATACTCGACGAATTCCCCGCGATATGCGGTGAGTTCCTGCTCGGAAGCAGTCATCCCTCCTCACCTTCCTTCTCCAGTGCTGCAGCGCCCATGTCTCTCAGTGCACGGTTGACGTCGGGCAGCGTAGCGATCCACAAGTGTGCGCGGGCGCGGGTCCATGCGACATAGACCGCGTCGAGTCGACCTTTGAGTGCTTCGACATCGAGGTCGATGAGGCACACCACCTGGTTCTCCAGGCCCTTGAAGTCCACCACCGAGGACCAGGTGATGCGATTCCTCGACCGACCGGTGCCGATGGTCTCCGCGTATCGCTCGATCTTGGAGAAGCGGCGTGAAAGCCGGGCGGAGGTGTTCTTCCAATCGCCTGAGGATGAGACCAGTGTGATGTCCCGAGGGGCCACGCCGTCATCCAGGAGGCGGTCCAGATGCGCGTCCAGCGCGTCGGCTTCGTCCTCTCTCGAAGTGACCTTGGCGAAGGTCACCCGCTCTCCCTCTCCCGCCATCGCGACTCCCAGGTCGGCGCCCGTGTAGCGCTGGACCTGCTTCACGATCTGCTTGGTGTTACGGCAATTGCGTCTCAGGGAGGCTGTCATCGCGCCCAGTTCGCGAAGGTACTTCCACGCATCCGGGTCGTAGCCATCAGGAGAGAGAACCTGATTGTTCCGGTCGAGCATGAAGATCCACCGGCCGCCGTCCAATCCGCCTTCGACGAGCTCCTCGAGCTCTCCCAGATGCTCGAAACTCATCAAGTCCTGCGCCTCGTCCACGATCAGGTGGTCGAAGGAGCGCCCCCGTATCTCGTCGAGCCGATCGAAGGGGAGTACGACGATCGAGTCCTCGGACAGGATGCTCGAGACGTGCGCTGCCAGCGTCCGACTCGCGCAGGTGAAGAGGACCGTGCCATGGGCCGACTTGCGCCGGGCGGCCTCGGCCGCCAGGAACGTCTTGCCTGTTCCTGCCCCTCCGGTCCAGATGAGGCGGGGGTTCTCCTCCAACTCGTCGATGCGCTCGAGCTGTTCGGTGGTCAGTCGCTCGAACGTGGCCTCGAGATCGGTGATGCGGGACTGGAGGTTGGGCACGAGGTCGAATTCGGGACGTACGGCCTTCAGGATGTCCCCGCGCAGCTGCGCGGAGATGGGGGAGATGGCCGACCTGTTCCTGCCCTTGCTCGGCCAGTAGCGTTCGGCCCGTCGAATCGCCGCCTCGAGCCCCTTCCCACCGGCGTACCCCGTCTGACCGAGATACTGTGCTGCTTCGTAGGTCGTCATGGGTGGGAGGTCGACATTCGGGGTGATGACCAGGTATCCACCCACCGCGCCGCGACCGCGAAGACCGTCGACCGATGCCTGGAACTCTCGTTCCAGTTCGTGCATGCCGCTGCTGGCTTGCTCGAAGGGACCCTCTGCCCGTGTGTCCACGCACCCGTCGCCCCGGCTGTAATGCCACTTGCCGTCGCGGAAGGCGACTCCTCCTCCCTTCACCTCGATGAACAGGATCAGCCGAGGCGTGACCACGACGAAGTCGATCTCGCCTACGCGCTTGTAGTGGTGTGCCGGGAGATGGACGGAGTGCAACGCGACGCTCTCCTTGTCCGGGATGGCCTTGAGGGCGGCGAAGACGCTTCGCTCGGCAACGCTCCTGGTCCTGTTCGAGATTTCGCTCGGAACGATCCTCATCAACTCTCCCCGCATTCACGTCAACAGGGTCAAGATAGCCATGTGACCTGGGAACAGTCACGGAGCAAGTGCGCAGGGTGGAGCTATGAGCGCGGAACATCGACTAACAGCCAGTCAACGTACATATCCGGCCGATTCGGCCCGGGTCGAGGCGCTGTTGCGTCGATTCCGGGCTGAAGGGATCGATCGCGACTTCGCGGTCTCACAGGTGGCCGCCGCCGCACTCCTCGACTCCGACTCCCGTCGTGCGCTGACTTCCCTGATGGAGGCCGAAGGATGGACAGTTGATCCGGCGGACATCGGCGCACCAGCCAGAAGTTCCCAGTCCGGGATCGCCGTCGCGAGGCAGGATCTCGATGAGCTCCCGCTCGAACCTCTGGGAGGTTCCGGCCTCGCGGGGGATGAACGATCGGCAGGAGCCGTCACGGCGGCGAGACGGGTCCTGGAGAATGACAGATGGGACAACCGACCGGAGAAGCGGATCCTGAGCGCCGAGGAGGAGGTGGGCCTCTTCCGGCTTCTGAGATCCGACCTTCCATTGACCGGAGACCTTCCCGAGGGATACCTGCGTGGTTTGCCGAGCGGGAGCGAAGCGCATCGCGCGTACGTGGCTCTGGTGAGGCACAATCAAGGGCTCGTTTACGCGACGGTGAAGGACAAGGTTCCTGACGGAGAGGGATTGGACCGCGAGGAAGTCGTCCAGTTCGGAGAATTCGGCCTGATACGCGCCCTGGAGAAGTTCGATATTACGAGAGGGCTGAAATTCTCCACGTACGCCACGTGGTGGATCAGGCAATCGGCCGACCGCGGTGTGGCGGACTTCGGGTCTGTGATTCGCTATCCGGTCCATGTGCGGGAGGCGATCAGGAAGGTCCGGAAGGCCCAGCGAAAGTTCCAGGGTCTGGGGCGGGAGCCGGACGAGGTGGACCTTGCGGCCGAGTGCGACATGGACCACAAAAAGGTCGTCGAGTGCCTGAAGCTGATGCGTGGGGTCCTATCGCTCGACGGGCTCGTCGAGAGTTTCGTGCCCGAGGAACGGTTTCGGGGGACAAGTCGGGGTGTGCCGGAACCTCACGAGGCGTTGAGGGCGCACTTCGCTCTGGAGGAGCTCAGGCCTCTACTGGGCATCCTGCCGGAGCGCACTTTGCTCGTGATCCTGCACCGCTACGGCGTCGTGGATGGCGAGCGCTGGACACTGGAGGCGCTGGGGGACCGGTTCGGAGTGACGCGTGAGCGGGTTCGACAGCTCGAACTCCGAGGTATGCAGGACCTCCGCATGGCTCTTGGTCTCGAGTCGGACCCCGCGGTCGCGACCGAGCGAAGACTGCAGGACGTGAAGGAGAGGCTGAGGCGGAGCCGCGAGAAGCTGAGAAGGCTTCGCCGAGCGGCCGTCGCGGTAGGTGGGCCGGCACCCACGCCGGGAGGAGTCGGCGCAATCTTGGGTGGTTGCCCGGACAAGGAAGAGGGAGCGGTGGTTTCGATCGAGGGGTCGTTCAGTCGTTGGCTGGCTGATCGAATGCAGGAAAGCGGAATGAGGGATGTCGAACTCGCCGACCATCTGGGGGTGTCGGTCGGACTCGTCCTGGAGTGGACGGACGGGCGATCTTCGCCGGACGAGGCCATGCGGAGGTTGATCCAATCCATTCCGAAGCTCAGTGGTGAGTCCGGACTTCCCGAAGCGAGCGAAGACGACTTGTCCGAGCTCATCGGGAGCCCCGCCTGGTATCACCGCCCTGCTTACACCGATGGCGGGAGGGACTTCGGCAATGCGGCTGCCTTCGCTTTCGAGGCGGACGTCGAGGTACTGGCCCGTGAGGCCACTCAGAACAGTCTCGATGAGTGTCTCGACCGTACCCGGCCGGTCCGCGTCCGGTACACACTGCACGAGCTGACGGGGGAGGCCCTGGCCCGTTTCCGTGAAGCGATCCATTGGGACGAGCTCTCACCACACTTTGACGTGGCCGCGGCCCAGGACCAGAAGGTCGGTCGCGTCATCGACGCGGGGCTGCGGGAGATGCGCGAGCGTGACCGGCTCGTTCTGCTGCGCGTCGACGACTACAACGCCTCGGGCCTCACCGGCGACGACTACGAGACCGGCCGGTTTGCCGCCGTGGTCCGACGTCAGCTGGACAGCCACAAGTCCGTCAATGGCGCCGGTGGTTCGTACGGCCTCGGCAAGGCGACTCTCTGGGCGACCAGCCGCCTCGGTCTGGTGCTCATGAACTCCACGCTGTCCGAGCCGCACGAGGGTCGTACCGAGAGGCGGCTCATCGGTCGCCTCGATCTGCCGTGGCGCGAGGTCGACGGAACGCCCTGGGCCGGCCCCGCTTGGTTCGGCCGGCCGGATTCCCATGCAGACAGGGCCGATGTCGCCCGTTCGTGGTGGGCCGATGAGGAGAGCGTCGAGCGACTGCATCTGACACGGGAAGACAGCGAACCCGGAACCTCATTCCTCATTGTCGGCGCGCACGACGTGGCGAGCCTCGTCGACGCCACGTCGGCCGAAGGGGACGGTGGCGAGGACGAGGAGAGTGTGCATCGCATGCACAAGCGTCTTCTCGAGGCGCTCGGACGGAACTTCTGGGCCGCCATGACCGCAGGCGATGACGGGCAGCCGTTGCTGGAGGCGTCTGTCCGCACGCTGCGCAACGGAGTCGAGATCATCGAGGAGGAGCGGGTCGATCCCCGTGTCACCCAGCCCTCGCGCACCCGCGCGCTCCAGGCATTTCTGAACGGTTCGACCGTGGAGCGACTGACCGAATCCGGTCAGGTGGCCATGACGACCGTACCGCTGAACGTGCCTGGTCTCGGAGGGCAGAAGAATTGCGGCGAGCACCGGGCGGTTCTCCTGGTGACCGAAGCCGCCGACGACGACGGGCGGCCGAACACCGTGGTGGCGATGCGAGGCAACCGCATGACGGTCAGGACGAGCCGCGTACCCGACCTGGCCCTGGGCACCAACCCGTTCCAGGCGGTGCTGCTCGTCGGGCATGCAGCCGGCGACGAAGCTCCCTTCGCCGACGAGGCCGAGGCTTTTCTTCGTACCTCGGAGCCGCCCGAACACAATAAATGGGGGCAGACCGAGGAACTGCGCATGCGGTACTCGCCCTCCGCCTATCGGAGGATCGCCACGCTCACCCGTGACACGAACAGGGCGGTGCGCGAACTCGTCACGCTGCCCAAGGCGAAGCGCCGCGGCGCGACCGATCGGCTACGCAAGCGGCTCGCCGTATCGGGTAAGGCCGTGCCCAGGACGGCGGGCAAGGTCGGGTTGCCGATCCTCGACGAGCTCGATGCCAGGATTGACGCCGATGGTTCATGGTGCGTCACCGCAGAGGTGAAGGTCCCCGTCGGAGGCGACGCCGTGCACCTGACACCGGTGGCCAAGCTGGATGTGCGATCCGGCCCCCGGCCGACGGTGGCCTGGGCCGAACTGGTCGCCGTGCGTAACTGTGAATTGGTGGAAGGTGCACTGCGGTTCGAGCCCGGCGCGCGGAACGCGACCTTCCGCGGGGTCACCGACGTGTCCACGCACCCGGTACGTACCGCGCTGACCGGCCTGGTCGTCGAACTCCGCACGGGACAGGGAGAGAAGCCGTGAGGGCCTATCCGTACAAGCGACTGCCCGGCGTCATCTCACTGCGCGTGACTGCGGTGGTACTGAAAGGCCCGGGGGACGGTCGCGAACCGCTCGATACCAAGGCGTACTCGGTTGTTGAGCAGGTGGTGGCCCTGGGGCGGGCAGAGCGCGATGACTGGGAGAGCGCTCGAATCAAGCTGTCGGCCACTGTTCCGGCCAAGGCGACCGAGCCCAACGGATATTGGTCCGATGTGGTGGTGGTCGCGGTGCTGACCGAGAAGACGACCAACACACGGATCACCGTCCACCTGGAGCCCGAGACCGAGGGCGGTCGGGACTGGACCGGCACCCTCGAACTCTGGCGTGCCGATCACCTCGACCGCGCCGCTCTGTCCGTCCACGTCGTGGCGACCGTCGACGGGGTGCCGGGTCGAGTGATCGCCACGTCGGAGAAGGAGTGGGTCGTCGATCTGACGGCCGATGCCCCACTGCGTCAGCGTGAACTCGATGTCCTCGAGGTCGGCTTCCGCGAGGGACCGGAATGGTTGCGCCCCTTCCGGGATGTGCCCTGGATCGTCGACACCTCCGGTGAACTGCCCGCCGTGCACGTGAACACCGACTTCGAGGGCATCACCGATCTCGTCGGTGGTGACAGTTCCGCAGCCGAGAGCCTGGTCCGAGACCTGCTGATCGCCCAGATGTGCACGGATGTGTGGACCGCCGTGTTCCACACCGCCATCGGAGACCTGGAGGTCGAGGAAGACGGTACGCCGCTCTTCCCGCACGACTGGCGGGGAGAGGTGCTCCGCGAGATGCTTCCGGACATCGTGCCCGGCCGCCCCGTCGAGGAGGCTCTGCGTGAGATCCACCGGCGACGCACCGGAACCTTCGGGTGGATCGACCTCCAGCCCCGTATCCATTTTGCCGCCACCCGCAGGGCCGAGGTGCCCAGGGCTCTGGCCACGGCTATCCGCGGCCTGGACCGACTTCACCAGGGGACCGACGCATGACCGACAAGCCCGTTCACCTGCCCGAGCGGCTGGCCCTGCTCTCCGACCTCAACGCCGCCGCCCATCTCACCGAGGGGTTGCTCGCGGGCAAGGAGAACGTACCGGCCATAGCGCTGGGCAAGATCACCGAGCCGCTCCCCGGCGACCAGGCGCGCGCGGCCCTCGGACCGGTACGCGACCTCGTCGACGAGGTGATGTACCGCTGCCGCGACGACAAGCCGACCAAGGCCGATGCATGGCTCGCTCCTCGGCTCCACGCCACCCTGCGGCTCGATCGCCGCGAGGCCGCCGACCGCAGGAGATGGAATCACCTAGCCCTGGGCGTCGCCCCCGACTACGTCACCTGGCGCCACATGCCCGAACCCAAACAGGACGGGAAAGCGCCGATGGTCACGGCCAACCGATTCCGTGGCGCGCACCACACCCAGGCCTTCGCCCGGTTGTGGTGGGCGGCAGAACTCTTTCGGAACGGCCCCGACTACGGGCCGGTGGTCACGGCCTGCACCCATCAGGACATGCTCAACACCGTGCTGCGTCTCGACGCCATCGACCATCGACCGACGGCTCAGGCGATGGTGCGCCTCATCGAGCGCGGGACGGTCAGGACCGGCCGTGAGATCAACGCCCTCGCCAGTGTGGTCAACACATCCGCCGCGACCCTGATGTACGACGTCATCGCCCCGGACACGGAGCGGGACGGCGAGCCGCTGCGCCAGTGGCTCGAGGCCTCGGAGTGGGCCGGTCCTGTGACACGCGACATTCTTCCAGAGGGCCCGGACGATGCTCCGGCGCCGGAGGAATCCGTGGACCGTCTCGTCGACTACTTCTCGGAACTCTTCGAGGACGCAAGGGTCCGGGGGCGTGTGGAAAGGGTGTCGGAGAACGACTGAGGCTCTTCGCACCGCGCTCTTTTCGGCGGCTGCCACTGTTCGAGACGCCTGATTGCCTCATCAGAGGGCCTGCCCAGCCCCAGAGCGGCACTCAGGATGTGCAGACCGAGCCGTGGCGGCACGGCGTTGCCGATCTGTTGAGGTACGTCCTTCCCGGACCAGGGGTACTTCTCCGGGAAGGACTGGAGCATGCCTGCTTCCCGGAAGCTGAAGCGCGGAAGGTCGAAGCCGTTCTCGCCGGCGACAATTCTGTTCCGGGACACCTTGCCCGTGACCGTCGCGGAGGGGACGCGAGAACTCCGGCGACCACGTGCCTTGGGGTCACCTCCCGTACCGTAGTTGGAGATGACGGTGAACGGCCCGCTGCGGTAGTCCGCCAGGGCCTCGCCCATCGATATCCAAGGAAGCGGTGTGTCGTCCTTGTCGCAGTTCTCCGTCCACAGGCCGGGTTCGGCCGGGGCGGGTGTGGGCGTCGGCTGCACGCCCTTGCGGTAGGGCTGATGAGTCGGACTCGGTAGTACGACCTTGCTGTCTTTGCCGTATCGGGCAATCAGGACAGCCCGACGCCGAGTCTGAGGAACGCCGAACTCTTCGGTTCGGAGGATGCCGCACTCGGCCGAGTAGCCGCTGTCACGGAGTACGTCGCGGAACGCCGTCCACACAGGAAGGACCGCAGGAACCTGCTCCAGAACAATGGCTTGGTACGGGCTGCCGTTCTGGAGCGCGTCCAGGGCCCAGTGGAGCGGTTGGAGGACGAGCCCGGTGCGCTCGTCCTCCAATACGGCAAGATCCGCCTCGATACATGGCCAGGATTCGCCATTCGCCAGTCGCCTCACGAAAGCCAGTACCTCGTCCAGGGCTCGCCGACCGGCGCCCTTCCCGGCGACCGTGTATGTCTGACACGGCGGGCCACCGGCCAGGACGTTGGCCTGCGGGAACTTCGCCGAGTCAAACGCGCGGACATCTCCCTGCTCGGTCGGCAGGCCGGCTGCTCGCCGGGTCTGGCACGCGTTCGCGTCCCACTCGATCCCGAGGGACGAGGCCCCCAATGCGTGGGCCGCCACATCCAGCCCGCCCGGCCCGGCGAAGAGATCGATGATATGCACATCCGCAGGGCGGAGCGGCTTCTGGGATGTGTCGGTCATGGGGCTGAAGTGTAGCCGGCGAGGGAGGCTCCACAGATCAGCGAGCCATCGGAACCGAGGGGCTTTGGCGAGCGCTCGGCTCGGCCCCCGTCCCGCTGATGCCGGTGATCATTCGGAGGATCCGGCGGTGCCGGCATCGTTGTCCCACCGTGCGTTATTGCTTACCGATCCTGTCCGGGGAATGCCCTCAGCCCGAGCCTTGCCCGGTCGACCGCCGCTGCCACTTGTTCGGCGACTTCGGCCGGTGGCTCGTGCTCCCAGAACCGCAGCACCGTCCACCCCGCATCGATCAGATGCTCGGTCGTCTCCAGATCCCGGGCCATGTTGCGGTCGAGCTTCTGGCGCCACCACTCCGCGTTCGCCTTCGGCTGCGTGGCGTGAAAGGGGCAGCCGTGCCAGAAACACCCGTCGATCAGCACTGCCACCTTCGCGCGCGTGAAAGCGATGTCGATGGTCCGTCGGGACATTCCCGGCACCCGCTCATGGAGCCGGTAGCGATAGCCGGAGGCGTGCAGCAACTTCCGTACCGCCACCTCGGGCGCGGTGTCGCGGCTTGGCTGGAGGCTCATCCGGGCGGAGACGTCGGGGGAGGAAGGCTTCGCGGTGCTCATCACTACCAAGTCTCCTACGCCTCGCCGGTCTCGCGATCGATGATCGCGAAATCACTTCTGCCCGAGTCGATGGTCCGGAAGCGCACCAGACTCGTCTCGAGGCCCGTTGACGACTTGGGCGCGACCAGGGAGAAGGCCATCACCAGATGTCGGGGGTCGATCGCGCCGTCGGCGGAGAGCCGGGGCTCGGCCTCGACCACGGGATACAGGACCAGAACGCCGCGCCGATCACGCACGAGGGACTCGACGAGCGGGTCTCCCGAATCCTTCAGCGCGCCTGCCACCCGCAGGGCGACCCCGCGGTGCTTCGGCTCGCTGATCGCGCCGAAGAGATCGCCGCGGCGACGGACACGGTGCGCCAGGGAGAGGGGGCGGGAACCGAGGATCGTCGCCTCCGTGCGGCGGGCCGAGGTCTGCTGCGGGGCGATTACCAACCAGTCGTCGATGCCCGAGCCCGACTCCCCGGCCGTGATCAGGGATTCCAGATGGGGCGAGAACTGCGAGGGAGCGGACCAACGAAGATCGCACAGGACCTTCAGCAGAGCGTCGTGACCGACAGTGCCGAGCAGGGCCTCGTAGCTGTCATTGCGACCGTGCTCGACGGACGAGCACGTCAGCGTGACGGGGGCGGATCCCAGCAATTCCAGGACCGGGCGCCACACCTCCGCGTTGTGCCGAAGGTCCGCCCCGTCCGTCGGGTACGCGGTCGGCTCGACCCACTGGCCCGGAGACCGGATCTCGACCAGTTCCGCGTTGAACATCTTGTTGCGGCCGCTCGGTTTGATCCACGGCAGGTGCTGGGAGACCAGGGGCGGGACCTGGGCGGGGGTCACCTGTGGTTTGCCGTCGACCAGTGCGGCGTAGCGCGAGAGCTGGGAGCGGAAGGTCTCCTCGTCGCGGCAGATCGCCTCGAAGGCCTCGTACAGGTCGACCGTCTGCGTCTTGGTCAGGGGTTCCTCGCGGCCGATGTAGAGGCGGACCAGGTCGCGGTAGCCGGGGCGGAAGCCGAACCAGCGGCCCATCTGCATCAGGGTGTCGGCCTGGCGGGTGGTGCGGCGGTAGTAGGTGACGGTGAGGCCCTCGACCGTGAAGCCGCGCGAGAGCTTCGTGCCGCCGACCAGGATCTTCCAGACGTTCGGGGTCCGGTCGAAGTCCAGATCGATCTGGGAGAAGTAGCGGTCCGTGTCGCCGTTGACGACCACGACCGGGTTGCCGCCCGCGTTGATGAGCTGACGGGCGCGGGAGACGTACGGGCGCAGGTCCGCGTAGGCGGGCGGGGTCGGGAGGCCGGCGTCCGCATGGTGGGCGAAGTCGTCGGCGAGCAGCTTCTCCAGGCGGGCGTGGCCCTCGTGGGAGGTGTAACCCGCCTGGTACCACTGGGTGTTGATGCGCAGCGCCAGGTCCGCGTGGTCGTCCATCTTCACCGACTCGTGCACCAGCATCGTGTGGTGGCGGAACGGGCCCTCGGGCACTCCGCGGTCGGCTCGGTACAGCTTGAGCGCGCCGGTGAGGACGAACGCGTCCATGGCCTCCTGGAGGCGGTCGCCCGTGTGGTCGTGGATGCCGCGTACGTGGGTCTTCTCGGCCGTTCCTTCGCCGTCCAGGTCGTGGAAGTCCTGCACGCCCATGTAGCCGACGGGGCGCGGCAGGGAGATGAGGAAGTCGCGCGGGAAGATGTCCTCGCCGTCGCTCGGGTCGATGAAGACGTTCGCGAACGGGGTGGCGGTGTAGCCGACGTACTGTGCACGCGGGAGCAGGCCCAGGAGCTGGGAGATCAGACCGTTGATCGCGGTGCGCCGGGTCTGGCCCGACTCCCACTTCTTCGGGTCCGATGTGTTCACGGACGCCTGGTCGGACTCGTCGTCGATGATCAGGGTCGGGATCTCGCGGAGGATCGGGCCGATCTTCTTGAGGTCCTTCACCAGGTTCGTCAGGACGGACTTGTTCTTCTTGACGACCATGACGCGAGCGGCCGCGCGGTGCAGGTTGTCGGGGACGTACAGCGGCAGGTGTTTCTCGCGCTTCTCGATCTCCAGGGCCCCGATGCCTTGCCGGAGGCTGCGGTAGTCGTCGTCCCGGGTGGTGAGGCGCTCGATGTTGAACGCGCGCTGGCCGTGGCTGACGAACTTCGCCGGCCAGTCCTCGTCGTCCTGGTAATCGATGCCGACCAGGGCATCCGGGTCCGACGGGTCGGCGCCGCGCAGGATGTTCTCCTGGCCGATCAGCTCCATGTCCAGACGGCGCTGGGTCTGGTCCCGGAGGAGGTTCAGGGTGCCGCCGAGGACGATGACCAGGCGGTAGCCCGCGTCGATGGCCTTCGCCGCGACCCCGGTGAAGTTGGCGGTCTTGCCGGACTGGACGTAGCCCACGACCAGACCCCGGGCACCGTACGCCTCGGTGCGGGTGGGGTCGGAGAGGCGTTCCACCACGGCGTGGCTGGCCTCGTCGAGGCTGGAGACCGCGGCGTCCGACCAGCCCTTGCGGCGCAGGAGCTGCTCGTAGGAGTTCCAGTAGAAGGAGCGGGCGGCTGCGGAGTCACGGGAGTACCAGGAGGTGAATTCCTTGCTGATGACGGTGGGGCCCGGCTCCTTGAAGACCGGTACCGCCCGGTCGAGCGCCTTGCGCAGATCGGAGCCGAAGCCGAGGCGGTTGTACGTGTCCGTGCGGCGGTCGTCCGTGCGGGGCGGGGCGGTGGACCAGTCGGCCTGCTCCGCCAGGTCCCAGGCGGTGAGGGTGCGGTGCCAAAGCGCGGTGAGTTCGTCGCCCGGACCGGCGGCGACTATCCGGTTCCGGAAGTGGCTCAGCTCCGTGTCGGCGGGTTCGTCGGCCTCGGAGAGGACGAAGGCCAGCTTGGTGAAGTGTTTGGGACCGCGCCGCATCGCGGCCAGGACATCGCCGTGCAGATTGAACAGGTGGTCGGTCATGGCGGGAACAGCTTCCTCGGGAGGGCGGGCGCAGGAC
The DNA here is from genome assembly GCF_053594575.1 of Streptomyces sp. NPDC001880. NCBI lineage: Bacteria > Bacillati > Actinomycetota > Actinomycetes > Kitasatosporales > Streptomycetaceae > Streptomyces > Streptomyces sp. NPDC001880. The sequence goes on along the minus strand of NZ_JBSFET010000037.1, from coordinate 8,976 downwards.
GGCGGATCGGTGGTCAGCGCGCGAGTTCGCAGCGCGCCGCCGTCACCAGGACGCTGTTCCACAGTGCGACGTTGTCGGTGTGGACGGCCCGGACCCGCTCCTTCTGGAAGATCTCGTTGACCATGAGGTAGAGCATGCTCTTCACCACCGGCGCGTCGTTCAGGCCGCCGCGGCGGCCACCGTTGAAGACCTGCCGGTACTCCTTGTTGAGCCTCACCTCCCGCTCCTCCCGGTCGAGTTCGAAGAACACGTCCGACGGAAGCGTCTCCCAGCGGAAGGCGATCGGGTCTTCGCCGTCGAGCTCAGGCAGCTCGTCGCGCAGTGTGCGCCTGAGCTTCGGATCGATGCCCTTGCCGGCCGGGAGGACGGCCTTGCGCTGTGGCTCGGTGGCGCGCCGGGCGGCTTCCCGGTACGTGGTCTCCGCGTCCTGGAGGTACGCGGCGAAGGTGTGTCCGGCGCCGTCCGTGGCCTGTTCCAGGCCTCGTGCGAACGCGGGGGTGACGGTCACGCCGTCCTTCTTCACCGTGAGGCTGAAGACATCATTCGGTTCGTTCGGCAGGTCGACGGCGATCCGGGCGAGGGCGAGGTGGCCCTCCGCGCTGCGGGTGCTGTTCCAGCCGCCCGCCTGGACGAGGCGGTCGTTGCGGTAGATGTAGAAACCCTGGCGCTCCGCGAGCGGACCGATGCCGCGGAAGCTGACCAGAGGCGACTTCGGCGGCCAGATGTGGGCCGTCAGCGCCACGTCACCGACGCCCTCGACCGGTGCGGTGTACGTACGGGGGTAGCCGGTCCGGCCGGGCACGCGGTAACCGAAGGGGTCTATGGGCTCGACACCACGGTGGTCCAGCTCCTCCTTGGTCCGTACGTCCTCGACGACGATGTCGATGTTGAAGTCCTCGCGGGCGAGGAAACGGTGCAGATGGAGCCCGAGGTGGGTCTCCAGCTTCTCGATCGCGTCGTTGAGGAAGCGGTCGGCCTGGCCGGTGGTGACGGTGTCGAAGGCGCGGACCCGGTCCCAGCGGACGATCGTTCCGTGCCACTCGATCAGTCCGTCGTAGCGGTCGACGAGATCCTGGCAGTAGCCCGGGTCGACGATGTCGCACGTGAAGTCGGCCTGGGCACGCGCGGTCAGCCAGCGACGGCCGGTCGACGGGCTTCGCTTGGTCCGGCTGATGACGGTGAGGGAGTCGGCGTGGGAGAGCGAAGCGGCCTTGAGGCCCGCACCGAAGTGGCCGAGCGCCGTCTCGGAGTATCCTTCACGGCCGCCGACCGTCATGGCCGTGTCCAGGGAATCGTCGTTCATGCCGCACCCGTCGTCGATGACGAGGAGGCTGACGAGGCGGTCCTCGTCCCGGAGGAAACTCACCACGACGTTGCGGGCGCCCGCGTCGATCGAGTTGTCGACGAGGTCCGCTATGGCCGCCTCGAAGCCGTAGCCCTGGTGCGTAAGCGATTCGACATAGCGGGCAGCGGGCGGGAGCCGCTTGCTGCCGGAGGTCGGGATCTCGAACTGCCAGTCGGCCGAGGGCTGGTACGGCGGCATGAACACTTCCTCACGCACACAGAGCTGAGACCTGCGTGGGGAGGTGTGGCCCTGAGATGGGTAGTTGGAATGTGATGATATTGCAAAGATGGGACAGGAGGAATCCTGTTGACAAAGCTCCAGCCGTGAAGCGGCTCGGGCCGACGTCTTCCGCTTCGTCGCAGCGCACTGCAACCGCCGATGGCTGCGGGATGCTCTTCGAGATCGACGCGGGCGCGGTCCGTCCGGCCGAGGGGTCCGAAAGCCAGGAGCGTGGGTCGGTAACGGGCAACCGCCATGTCGGGCTTGGGGCTGAGCAGCTCTTACGGAGCTGATGGCTTCGGGCCTTTCAGAGCTTTGCCGATTTCGGATGGCCAAGTGGGCCTGTATCGGGCAACGAAGTCGGCGAAGTCCTCGCACAGGTACTGCGGATCAGACGGCTTCAGCCGTACCTGCTGGTGATCACTGTGCACCCACCAGACCTCGAAGTCGGTCACAGTCCCCTCGACGGGCCAGTCCTCGATTCGCTCACGAGGCAGAAGCACGACGTCGACGAACCCTACGACACCGAGGCCGATGTCCACGAAGACACCGATCGCTCCAGGTTTGGGCACCCGGACGACTGTGCCCGTGAGGACCTGACCGAAGCGCAGCTCACCTTGGACTCGCTCCCACTCCGCCTCCGTCACCATCTACGCATCCTCGTACGAGCACCGGCCTGGGCGGAAGGGCCCGGTGCGAGCTTCGGCTCGCGCCGGGCCCAACATCTGAATTCGCCATCGGCGTCAGTGTCCGCCGGGGCGGCTCAGGGAGTGGACGGTGTGTTGTCCGGGGCGGTTCGCCGCGGTCAGGGGGCCAGGCGGTAGGCGCGCAGGATGGTTTGTTCCACGGTGCCGCCGTCGGTGCTGCGTGCCGTGGCCTTCAGGGAGACGAAGGAGCCGGACCCTGCGGGCGGGGTGATGGTGACGCGGTGGCTCGCGGTGCCGTCCGGGGTGACCGGGGCGTCCTGCCATGTCGCGCCGTCGTCGAAGGAGACCTGCACGGCGAGGTTCTTGGTCCGGGATGCCGCGGCGCCGGCCTGCCGTTCCACCCGTGCGGTCAGTGTGTGCTCGGTCCGGGCGGTCCGGTTGGTGGTGTCCGCGGGGGCGATGAAACGTACGACATCGAGTGGCAACGCATCGGTGCGCACCGCGCTGTCGGGGCCGGGTGCGACCGCCGCGGAGCGGAAGGTCCACGCCGTCTCCACTGTCGTCGACAGCGACGCCCACGGCTCCTCGCGGGTGGTGCGGGCGGTCAGCCGGTAGGTGGCCGCGTCCTCGGGGACGGCGAAGGTGGCCCTGGGGGAGTCGCTGGAGCCGAGCTGCTGCCCGTTCTTCGCCAGGGTGATGTGCACGGTGTCCTGCAGCCAGTCGGGCATCGGGCCGCCGTAGTGCCTGGGGGCCGCGTCGCTGAAAAGCTGCGGTTCCGCGCTGATGGTGCCGTCACTGGCGCGGCCGATCGATGGCGCGTCGTTCCTGACGGGCGCCAGGCCCGGGCCGATGACGGCGGCGTTCCACCGGTCGGCGCAGGTGCTGCCGGCCGTGCACGAGACGATGCCGGTCTGGGTGACGGGCAGCGGTGCGTACTCGCCACCCTCGCCGGTCTGCTGGCTGAAGTACGTCTCGCGCTGCTGCCCGCGCACGGTCATGTACTCGGTGCGTGCCGCGGGCAGCGCGAAGTCCGGTTCGGCGATGCTCATCCCGCCCAGACCGTTCTCGGTGGGCCAGCTGGACGTGCTGCCTGCCGTACCGGGCCCCTGCGCGTAGTAGTCGTTCTTGACGGCGGCCAGGTCCTTGCGGGCCAGGCGGAAGGCCGGGTCGGGGAAGGAACCGGTGGTGAGGAGCAGCAGGTCGTAGTGGTCGGGCAGGCGTCCCTTCGGTGCCTGCGCGCTGTTCTGGATGCTGCGGACGTAGAAGTCGAGCGTGCCGTCGGACACCCGCTTGCCGGGTACGGCGTAGAGCCGTCCGGGCCTGCCGAGCAGGGCGCCCTGGTCCGTGCACGTCTCATCCCCGGCCGGGCGGTAGCAGTAGCCGGCCGACAGCGAGTAGGGCTGCGCCCCGGGGTCCGGGACGGCGACGGTGATCGGCTTGCCCTGCCGGGCGTCCACCGTGCGTCTGCTGTCCTGGCGGATGTCCAGCTCGGGCTGGAGGAACATGGTCGACGTCGGTGCGGCGCCGTCGCTTCCGGGCGTGACCAGGGTGCCGCCGAGGTTGTAGCGGCCCTCCGGCACGCGTGCGGTGGCGGTGCCGTCGTCGAAGGCGAGGCGGAACGTCCGGCCGTCGGTGAGGTTCGTCAACTGTACGGAGGAGAAGCCCTGTTCGCGTGAGCCCGGGCCGAGGGGCGCACCGTTGCGGTCGACGGCCTCGACCGTGACCTGGCGGTGCACGGCCTCCTTGGTGACCGCGAAGACCGGGCCGGTCACCACGGTGCCGTCCTCGGTGGTCGAGCTCAGTCGGCCGCTGAAGGAGGTGCCGGCCGCCGCGGCGCCCGGGTCGATGGTGACCGTGGCCCGGGCCGTGCCCCCGGCGGGGACGGTCAGACCGGTCGGCGACACGGTGAGCAGACCCTTGGGTCCCGGCTCGCCGGCCCGGCCGGTGGTGGTGGCGGCCACGTCGAGGGAGACCTTCGCCGTGCCGGTGTTGTGGTACGTGACAGTGCGGGTGACCGGCTCGGTGGCCTTCGGGTCGGTGAAGTACACGCCGGTGTCCTCGGCGGTGGCGAACACGCTCTGGGCGGTGGCCCGCGCCACGTCCAGGCGTCCGGCGCCCTGCTCGTACGCACTTTGCCCGGCGATCGGCTCTGCCGAGGAGGTCAGTGCGGCCTTGAGCTGCGGCCCCTTCCAGTCCGGGTGGGCCTGGGCGAGCAGCGCGGCGGCGCCGGCGACGTGCGGCGTGGCCATCGAGGTGCCCGACAGGGCGGTGTAGCGGTCGTTGACTGTGTTGTTGCCGCCGGTGCCGGCTGCGCGGGCCGCGACGATGCCGATGCCCGGTGCCGTCAGGTCGGGCTTGACCGCGTGATCGCCCAGGCGCGGCCCCTGGCTCGACAGGCCGGCGAGCGCGTCGTTGCGTTCGACGGCGCCCACGGTCAGTGCGGCATCGGCCGTACCGGGTGTGCTGACCGTACCGGGGCGTCCGAGGTTGCCGGCCGCTGCGACGAACAGCGTGCCGTGGCTCGCGGAGAGGTTGTCGACGGCCTGCGAGAGGGGGTCGGTTCCGTCGGTGACGGCGCCGGACAGGCTGATGTTGACGATGGGCGCCCGCGCCGCGGCCCACTCCATGCCCTGGAGGACCCAGGACTCCTGCCCGCCGCCGCCGTCGTCGAGCACCTTGCCGACCAGCAGTTCGGCGTCGGGGGCCATGCCCCGGTAGCGGCCGTCGGACGCGGTGCCGTCCCCGGCGACGGTGGAGGCCACGTGCGTGCCGTGACCGTCGCCGTCCGGGACGGCGCCGCCGATGGCACCGTTGCCCTGCGTGAAGTCCGCCGACTCGCCGATCGAGCCGGAGAAGTCGGGGTGCGTGGAGTCGATGCCGGTGTCCAGCACCGCGACCTTCACGCCCTTTCCGGTCCAGCCGGACTTCCATGCCTGCGGCGCGCCTACCTGGGCCGTGCTGCGGTCCAGGCTGGCGCCGACCTTGCCGTCGAGCCACACCTTGGCCACGCCCGGGGCGAGGGCGGCCGCCGACTTCCGCTGCGATGCGGCGGGGCCCCACTCCTTCCAGACCTGGGACACCCGCTTCTTGTCGGCCCGCAGCGCGGCGCCGTGCACGCTCGCAAGGGCGCGCACGGCCGGTGCCCCGGCCGGCGGCTGCGGAGCGGCTCTCCCGCCCGCTGCCTTGTCGTAGGTGACGATCAGCGGCAACTGCGGGCTGTGGGTGTCGTCGTACCCCTGGGCCACGAGCCCCGTGATGTCGAACAGTCGCGGGTCCAGGTGCCCGGCGCGCAGCGGCGCCACCGCGTCCTGCGGCACCAGAGACACCGAACCGCCGGAGCTCTGCTGGGTGAACGCGATGTCCTCGCGCCCGGGGCCGGGCCGTACCGTGACCACGGACACCGTGCTGTCGGCGCCGACCCGGGCGGTGACCTTGTCGCCCGTGATGAGCGTCACCTGCACCACCGACCCCGCCCCGGCCGCCGTGGCCGCGCGGGGCGGGGCCGCCCCGGCGGGCGGTGCGGCCGCCGTACCGATCAGCAGTGCGCCCAGCACGACGGCGGTCGGCGGGCCTGCCGTACGTATGCCTCGCATACGTGTCCTCTCAATCGCGTGGCCCCGCGGGAGCGTCCGCCCGTATCGCGGGGGCGGACGCTCCGGACGCGGGCGCCGGTCTTCTCCATGTCTCGACAGGAACGACGGAGCGGGCCGGGCGCGGGGAGGTCACCGGGCGTCAGAAAAATGTTCGGAGAGATCTGGCGGCTCGTGACATCCCCGCACCCGGCCCGCTCCGTCGAAGGGGGCAGAGACGAACGGAGGCACGCATTGCGTACCGGTGACCTGGAGGAATTCCGCGGCTTCGCCCAGGAGCGGCTGGTGCACCTGCGCCGCACCGCCTACCTGATGTGCGGTGACTGGCACCATGCCGAGGACATCACGCAGACGGCACTGGCGAAGCTGTACTCCGTGTGGGGGCGGCGACGCCAGATACGGAACCTGGAGGCGTACGCCCACCGCGTACTGACCCGGGCCTGCGTCGACCACATGCGGCGGCGCTGGCGTCGCGAACAGCCCTCCTGCGTACTGCCCGACCGCGCCGAGCCCTGTGCGGACCCGGCACTGGGGCTCCAGGTACGCGCCGCGTTGGCCGTTCTGCCGCCGCGGCAGCGGGCGGTGGTGGTGCTGCGCTACTGGGCCGATCTGGACATCGCCGCGACCGCCGCGGCCATGGGCTGCTCCACCGGCACGGTGAAGAGCCATACAGCGCGGGCACTGACCCGCCTGCGTTCCCTCCTGGGAGACGACGCGGACTCCGACACGTTCGGGGCGTTCGCCCCTCCAGCCGATTCCACTCGAAGGAAGGTCGTACTGCGATGAACAACCACGATGTCAAGACCCTTCTGGAGGCCGGACTCCGTGACGAGCCGCCTCTGCGGACCAGCGTCGACACGGCGGTCGCGGCCGGACGGCGCACCCTTGTCCGCCGCCGCGGAGCACTTGCCGGAGCGGGCCTGACCGCGGGGGCGGCGGTGGCCGCCCTGGCACTGGTCACGCCCGGCGCCGACCCGGGCACACCCCCGTCGGCCGCGGCCGACCCGCTCGTCGGCCCGCTGGTCCCCGCCGCAGCCGACAGCGCGGCGCCGCAGACCCTGCGGCCCGACTCCTTCGGGCCGGGCACCGAGCACACGACCCGGTGGAGCAGCAAGCAGCTCGCCGGCACCCTGGTCGAGCTGCTCCCGCCGGGTGAGGCGACCGTCCGGGAGGGAGACTTCCCCGGCCGGACCTACCGCGTGCAGTGGGACAGCGGCACCGGCCCGGTGGAGTTCGTCGGCGGAGCGGAGTACACGGCCAAGGCCCCGAAGGTGCCGCTCTGCGCGAGCATCACGATGCCGAAGGTCGCACCCCGGCCGGGCGCACCGGCTCCGCGCGACACCGCCCCGACGAGCGACTGCCAGGTGGTCGAACTCCCCGACGGCGCACGGGCGGAGGCCGTCACGCTGCGGCTCCCCCGGGACGGACAGCCGTCCTCGTACGTCCGGGTCCTGCGCAAGGACGGCCGAACGGTGACCCTTCAGCAGTGGGCCGGCCGGCCGGACGCGAAGGGGGCGCGCAACACACGGTCGCAGCTGGACACCACCGCGATGCTGAAGATCGCGAACGACCCCGCCTGGAAGTTCTGACCTGCGGCATGGCCCCGTCCCGGCCGCTGCCGGTGCGGACCGGGGCGGGACCCGGGGCTACGTCGACAGGAGGCAACGGGGACGGGGGCGCGGTGCGTGCGGGGCGGCGCGGTGGGGACCGGTGCTCCGGGCACCCGAGCCGTCACCCGGAGCACCTCGGCGGACCGCGTTCCTCGGACCTCCGCGCCCCTCAGACCTCGCCCGTCGTACTCCGTACGTAACCGAGCCCCGGGCGGTCGCTCAGCAGGATTTCTTCTCCTGTGGGGACGAAGCCCGTGCGGGTCAGGACCGTGCGGGAGGCCGTGTTGTCGAGGGCGGCTGCTGCGCGGAGTGTGGTCAGGCCGTATTCGGTGGCCGCCAGGGTGCAGAGGTGGAGGACGGTGGCCGTGGCCAGGCCTCGGCGGGCGGCCTTCTCGGCCATGCGGAACCCCAGCTCGGCGGAGCCGTCCGCGACGTCCACCAGGTTGAAGCGGCCCAGGATCTCACCGTCGGTGTCGACCAGGACGTGGAAGTGGCAGAGCCCGGCGGCCTGTTCGGCGAGCCGGGCGGCGTGGAGGGCGTCGAAGCCGGTGAAGTAGGCGTTGCCCCGGTCCGGTACGGATGCGGCGAAGAACGCGCGGTTCTCCTGCTCGAACGCGAACAGGGCGGGCGCGTGGTCGGGGCGTAGGCGCTGGAGTTCGGGCATGGCAGAACCCTACGCATTCCGGTGCGTTCGGTGGATTTGTTTTGTTCGTGCGGCTCCAGGGCCGGTGACCGCGTGGTTTGTGGGAGCCGACCCTCGGCCCGTCATCCGTGCACTGGCTGCTGCCCGATCAGGCAATACGTCGGTGCCGTAGGTGCCGGTGGGTGCTGCCCCCGACCGCGGTGCGCATGCCCTGCGTGCGGCGCCGGTGCTGCGCCCACCCTGGGACGGCGACGGGGTACATGTGCGGCCGGGAGGGCGGATGAAGGCGGTTCCGGAGAAGGACCCCGCCTCCGCGTCCGGCCGCAGGGGGACACCCCATCAGGAGAACGTGACACTCACGCCCGAAGTGTCACGTTCCCAGACACCCCCACCCCACCGCCCACCGGGCGACCGCCCCGGCCTGCAGCGCCTGCAACGCGCGGCGGGCAACAGGGCCGTCTCCCGCCTGGTCGCCCAGCGTTACACGGCCCCGGTAAAGCCGTCCCCCGCCCAGGCCCCCGGCTTCCGCAAGGTCAAGGCGGATGTGGCGGCGAAGAAGGTCCGCCTGGCCCATCACGCCCCTGCCGCCGCCGAGTCGAAGTCGGCGCAGGACGCGGCCGTCGCGCCGCCCGACGACAAGGAGGCGCAGGGCAAGGCGGCGAACGCGGAGAAGATGAACGCCGCGAAGCCCGGCGAGTTCAACAAGCAGGCGTTCATCGACGCCGTGAACAAGGCCATCGACGCCCAGGCTCCGAAGAACCTCGACCAGGCGGACAAGTTCGCGAAGTCCGGCAAGGCCGATCAGATCAAGGACGAGGTGGACGGCAAGGTCAAGGACGGCAAGGACTCATCGGCCAAGGACATCGACACGGCGACCAAGGCCCCACCGGACACGTCGGCGGCCAAGGACAAGCCCGTCACC
>NZ_JBSFET010000036.1:0-65871 GCF_053594575.1 Streptomyces sp. NPDC001880 | reverse complement strand
CCGCGTTCTGCTCCAGCCGGGCCGCCACGTTCACCGTCTCGCCCGAGATCAGTGCCTGCCGGGTGCTGGCGTCGGAACTCGCCACCACCTGACCGGTGTTGACGCCGATCCGGATGTCGAGCCGGATGCCCAGGGTGGCTTGGAGGTCAGTGTTCAGCTCCGCCAGCGCCTCGCGCATGCCGAGCGCCGCGGCGAGCGCCCGCCGTGCGTCGTCCTCACGCATCACCGGCACCCCGAACACCGCCATCACGGCATCGCCGATGAACTTCTCCGGAGTGCCGCCGTGCGCCTCGATCCGCTCGCTCATCACCGCGAAGTAGCGCAATGTCACGGTGCGCAGGGTCTCCGGGTCCAGCAGCCCGGACAGCGCCGTGGAGCCCACCAGATCGCAGAAGACCGCGGTGACCAGCTTGCGTTCGTCCTCCGGCGCCGCGGGGACGGGGGACGGGCACGGGGTGCCGCAGGACGGGCAGAACCGTGCGGCGGCGGGCAGTCCGTGCCGGCACGAGGTGCAGTTCATCAGGGCTTCCTCTCTGTCAAGGGACCCGGGCGGCACCCGGGTCGGAAGAGGGCGCCGCCCCGAGTGCGGGGCGGCCTCAGAAGAGGGCGCCGCCCGCGATCTCGCCGTGCGCCTGCACCTCGGGCCCCACGGCGTCGAGCCGGCTCTTGATGTCGAGCAGCACCGTGAGTTCCTCCGGTGCGAGGTCGTTGAGCACCTCGCGCTGTTCGTCGGTGAGCAGATCGACGGCGAAGCCGGCGCCGTACAGCACGGTGAGCCGGTCCGGTGGTTCGGTCATGTCGGGCCTTCCCTCGGGACGGACCGCCCGGCTCCCCGCACCGGCGGCGCCGGTCCGGTGCGCCCGAGCCGGACGAACAACTGGGTGAGCGCGTCCGTGGTGTGCAGGGCGCTGACGGCGACGGCCGTCTCCTGGGCCCGCGACAGCGGCAACCGGTCGAGCAGCGCGTGCAGTTCGCCGGCGTGGCCGTCGTCCAGCCGCGCGTGCTCGTGCACGGTGCGGAAGGCCGGGGCGGGCAGTCCGGTCGAGCGGGCCAGCCGGGGCGCGAGTCCGGCGGCCGGGGCGTGCCCCTCCAGCACCGCGATGTAGCCGAGCAGCGCCACCGGGTGGTGGTGCTCGATCCAGTAGTACTGGGCCCCTGCCAGGGAGGCGACGAGCGGGGAGGGGACCGGGTCCAGTGCGGCCCGGGGCCCGCTGCCCGCCGCCGCCAGGTCCTCCAGCAGCCAGGTGTCGTGCTCCGCCTCCTCCCGGATGTGCTCGTCCAGGTAGGCGGCCAGCGGCGCCCCCAGCGGATCGCCGCGACGGGCCAGCAGCCCGGCCCGTTCGGCGGCACGTTCCATCAGCGGTACGGACGCCCGGATGACCGTGTGCATCGCGCACAGGTACGCCCGATAGCGGGGCAGCAGCCCCTCGGACCGCCACAGCGCGGCCGACGAGGCGCGCAACGCCGGTTCGGCGAAGGCGAGTTTGACCCGTAGCCGCTCGGAGGCCGACAGCCCGCGCCCGCCGCCGCGCGCCCCCGGGACGCGCACGGCGGCCGGTGCCGGGCGCGGCGCCCCGGACGCTTCCCCGGTACGTCCCGGCGGCCCCGCGACGGGGTTCACGACCGGGCGCCTTCCGTCGCCGGACGCGGATCGCCCCCGTTGCCCGGGGCCGCCACCAGACCGGCGTACGCGGCGCAGCCGTGGCGTCGTACCAAGGCCACCGGACCCTGGTCGTGCTGGCGGCGGGCGGCGGTCAGATCGAGCAGCGCGCCGGCGGCGCCCGAGGCCAGGGTGTCGGCCGCCGCGACCACCTCCGGCAGCTCGCCCAGCCGTCGGCAGTCCCCGCAGTAGGAACCGGCCGGGGTACCGGGTGACCAGCGCTGCCGCAGATGGGCCGGGCCGACCGTACGGACCAGGCGCAGCAGCGGCGAACCGAGCGTCCGCGCCCGTACCGCGGACCAGTCGTCCACCGCGACATGGCCGAGCCGCAGATGGGGCGGTACGGGGCGGCGGTCCACGGTGTCCTGGTTGCAGCAGGCCACGACCGTGCCGTCGAAGGCGACCACCGGCCAGGCGGCCATCGCGCACGGCAGTGCGCCCTCGCCGTCCGGCATGGTCCGGGCCGGACGTGCCCAGGACGCCGCCCGGCCGAACGGCCGCACCTCGTTGACCAGCGACGGCACCGTGCCGCCGAAGGTCCGGCCGATGTCCGCGGTGACGTCCGCGAGATAGCCGTCGTCCTCCCCGGTCCCGGTGAGATGGAAGCTGACCGCCACTCCCAGCTCGCGGATCTCGCGCACCGCGCGGAACACCGCGGCCCGGGGCACCTCCCGCTCGTGCGGCAGGTCGAGGCTGGCGGAGAAGTGGTCGAGCGTGCGCACCGCCCGCCGCACCGGGTCCGGGAGTCCGCCGGACCGGGCGAAGAACATGCCGCTGAGCAGCGCGGTCCGGGTTCCGGCGGCCCGCGCGGAGCGGGCCAGCGAGGCCACCAGGCCCGGCCGGAGCAGCGGTTCGCCCCCGGTCAGCATCATCACGTCGGGCCGGTCGGCGGCGGTGAACGAGGAGACGAACCGCTCCAGCACGTCCGCCTCCGGCTCCTCCCGCACCATCGGCCCGGAGCCGGTGGAGCAGTGGATGCAGCGCAGCGGACAGCGGCGGGTGAGGGTGACCAGCACTCCACCGGCCGGGACCGGCCGCAGTCCGATGAGTTCGGCGAGCTCCATTCGGCCGTCTCCTTCGGGCGTAGGGCGTAGGGGCGCGGGAAGCGGCCGCTGTGCGCCGGTACGACGTTCGTTCCGGGCCCACGGGCCCGGGCAGGCGGCCAGCGCGTCCGCCATGCGCGGGTACAGCGTCCCGCCGGGCGGTTCGGCACCGGTCCGAAACCGGTTCGGAACCGGTATGGCCGCAGGCCGGACAGTGCCCGGCGGCCCGTCACCGGGCTCGCGAACCGCCCGCACGGCCCCGTCCACCCCCGGTGAACTGCCGCGATACCGCTGCCATACCGGCGTCGAGCCGTTTGCCAGGCCGGGGCTCCTAACTTTCTGGTCAGCGGCAGGCACCCGCCGGCCGCAACCGGAAGAACCGGGGTCCGCCCCGGAACGACCGGAGACCGCAGAGTCATTCGAGTGGATGGAGACCACCATGGCTGAGAACACCAAGCCCGCCGGCGACGACAACGAGACCCCCGAGGTCGAGGCGCACTCCGTCCTGGACCTCCAGGAGACCGCCGTCAACAGCGAGCGCGAGATCGACGGCAGCTGCGTCAGCACCGTGAGCCTCGTCCTCTCGGAGCAGTAAGGGCTGATGACCGGGCTGCGGCGCCACCCAGGGGAATGAACCTTCCCTCGTGGCGCCCGGCCGGCCGAAACGGGGCGGCTCCGTCACACGGAGACCGCCCCGCCTCGATTTCCGGGCCGGACCCCGCGTTCACCACGTCCCCGGCCCCTGCCGGGCCGTCGCCTTCGCCGGGCCACCGGCCGAGCCCTGTCCCCGAATCACCGACCGGGAGCCGACGATGGCCGCCTCGCTACGAAACAACCGGGACTTCCGACTGCTGTGGATGAGCGGTCTGTTCGCCGTCCTCGGCACCCAGATGACCGCACTGGCCCTGCCGCTCCTCGTGCTCCGCGAGACCGGATCGGCCGTGCAGGCCGGTGCGATCGGCACGGTGTCCGTCACCGCGGTCCTGATCACCATGCTTCCCGGCGGGGTGATGGCCGACCGGGTGGAGCGCCGCAGGCTGATGCGCCTGTGCGACCTGGGCAGTTTCTGCGTCGTCGGCGCCCTCGTCGTGGCCGTGTGGACGGGGCATGTACCGCTGCCCCTGGTGCTGCTGGTCGCGGGCGCGGGCGCCATCATCGGCAGCCTCTACGGGCCCGCCGCGTTCGGGCTGATGCGGACCGTCGTGCCCCCCGAGGACATGGGGACCGCGACCGCCCGCCTCCAGGCCCGTACCGCCACCGCGCGGCTGGTGGGGCCGATGATCGGGGGCGCCCTGTTCGGGCTGCACCCGGTCCTGCCGTTCCTCGCCGAGGCCATCGGGCTCCTGCTGTCCACGATCTGCGTGGCCCTGGTCCGCACCCGGTCCAGGTCCGATACCAGGGCCGGATCGGCTTTCAGCAAGGCCGAGTTGACCGCCGGGCTCTCGTTCCTGTGGCGGCTGCCCTACCTGCGGACCGTGCTTCTCGTCTTCGGACTCGGCATGAACTTCGCCTTCGGCGCCCTGACGTTCACCGCGCTGACCGTCTTCTCGGGCGGCGGAAGGTCCGGGCTCGGCGGCGGCACCGTCGTCACCTTCATCTCGGTCGGAGCCCTCACCGGCGCGCTCCTCGCGCCCAGGCTGCGCCCCGAACGTCACACCTGGGCGCTGATCGCCGCCACCTGCTGGTTCTGCGTGGCGAGCGCCCTCGCCATGGCCTGGGTCCGGGTCCCGCTGTTCGCCGGGCTGCTCTGCGCCGCCTGCATGTGCCTGTCCACCGTGGCCAGCATCGGCTTCCTCTCCACCCTGCTGGCCGTCACCCCCGGCGACCGGGTGGGCAGGGTGCAGAGCGCCGCCGGTTTCCTCTCCTCACTGGTCCAGCCGTTCGGGCCGCTGGCCGGGGGCGCGCTCCTCACCGCCTTCGGCAGCCGGACGACGTTCGGGGCGATCGCCGGGGTCCTCGCCGTGTCCGCCGTCGTCGTCACGTTCGCCCCGTCCGCCCGGCCGGGCCCGGAGGTGGTCGCGGCGGCGGTGTCCGCCAAGTCCGCCAAGTCCGCCAAGTCCTCCACGCCTTCAGGCTCCTTCGAGCCGGCCGGGGAAGAGGGCCGCGTGGACGGAACCGCCGGGGCCGGAACCGCCGGGGCCGGAACCGTCGAGGAAGCGGTCCCCGCGCACGGGAGTCCCATGAGCAAGGCCCCCGCGAACGATTCCCCCGCGGACGAGCACCTGGCGAACAGGGCTCCCGCGAACGATTCCCCGGCCGACGAGTCCTTCGTGAACAGGGCTCCCGCGAACGATTCCCCGGCCGACGAGTCCCTCGCACGCAGGGCTCCTGCGGACGAGGTCCTCGCGCACGGGATCCCCGAGGACCGCACCGGGGCCGGCAGCCCCCGCCCCTGACCACGAACCACAGGAGGTATGCCGTGCCCGGCATCCAGGAGACCCAGCTGTACTGCCTCGCCGACCGCCGCTACTACGAGACCCCGGCCCGGCTGCCCGACGCGGACACCCGCTACCCGCTCGACCGCGCCGAACCGCCCACCGGCTGGCGGCGCGGCACCGGCGGTCTGTGGACCGCGCTGCACCCCGCGTCCGCCGAACTGCCCGAGCAGGGCTGGAAGATCCACATCTCCACCGTCCCGGAGGAGGCCGAGCAAACCCTCGCCGACACCGCCCGCATCTGCCTGGAGCAAGGGGTGGCGTTCAAGTTCCTGCGCAGCACCCGTGCCCTGCGGCTGATGTCGGCGAAGTACATGAACCGGTCCGGCGCGGGGAAGTTCATCACCCTCTACCCCCAGGACGAACCCGCGCTCCTGAAGCTGCTCGACGCCCTGGGCGAGGCCCTGGACGGGCGCAGCGGACCGTACATCCTCAGCGACCTGCGGATCGGGAACTCTCCCGTGCACGTCCGCTACGGCGCGTTCGTCGAACTCTGGTGCCGGGACGACGACGGGGAACGGGTCCGCGCGATGCGCCACCCGTCCGGCGAACTCGTCCCCGACACCCGGGGTGTGGTCTTCCGGATACCGGAGTGGGTCACCGTCCCCGAGCCGCTGCGCCCCCATCTCGCCGCCCGCGCCGCCGCCCGCGACGACGGCTTCCCGTACGTGGTCACCAAGGCGCTCCAGTTCTCCAACGCGGGCGGCATCTACCTGGCCGAGCACCGCACCACCAAGCAGCAGGTGGTGCTCCGTGAGGCCCGGCCGCACTGTGGACTCGACCCCGCCGGCCACGACGCCGTCACCCGGCTGCACCGCGAGCACCGGGCCCTGACCCGCCTCGCCGGACTCGACTGCGTGCCTGAGGTGTACGGCGTCCGCACGGTCTGGGAACACCACTTCCTGATCGAGGAGTACATCGAGGGCACCACCCTGTTCGACGAGATCGTCGAGCGTTTCCCGCTGGTGCGCGGCGAACGCACCCCCGCCGAACTCGACGCCTACTCCCGGTGGGCGCAGTCCGTCACGGACGGGCTCGCCCGGGCCCTCGACCACATCCACGCCCGCGGGCTGCGGTTCGCGGACGTGCACCCCGCCAACGTCATCATCCGCCCCGACGGCCGTGTGGTCCTGATCGACTTCGAGTACGCCACCGATCTCGACGACCAGGACACACCGCTGGCGGGCGCCCCCGGACTCCAGGCACCGCCCGGCTTCAACAGGAGCGGGGCCGAGGCGGACGCCTACGCGCTCTGGGCGATCTGGCTGCACATCCTGATGCCGTTGACGGAGGTGGCCGACCACGACCGGGGCAAGGCCCTCACCCTGGAACGCTGGGCCCGTGCCCGGTACCGGCTGGGCCCCGACGCGGGGCCGCCGCGACCGGCCGTACTCGCCCACGGCCTCCCGGCCGACAGCGGCGAACCGACCGTGGACGCGCTGCTGCGCGGCCCGTCGCCCGACTGGTCCGGCATCCGCGAACAACTCCTCGCCGGCATCCGCGCCGGGGCCACCCCGGACCGCACCGACCGGCTCTACCCCGGCGACCTGACGGGCTTCACCACCGGCGGCGTCTGCGCCGCACACGGTGCCGCCGGAGTGCTGTACGCCCTGGACCGCGTCGGCGCCCCCGTTCCCGACGAGCACATCGACTGGCTGGCGCGTACGGCGCTGCGCCGCGCTCCGGACGCCCCCGGCGGGCTGTTCGACGGGCTGCCCGGCATTGCGCTGGTGCTGTCCCGGCTCGGCCGCCGTGAGGAGGGCCGCGAACTGCTCGACCGGGCGCTGCGGGCCCCCGCCTCGGCCTCGGCCGACCTGCTCACCGGCCGGGCGGGAACGGCACTGGCGGCCCTGCGGTTCGCCGCCGAGGGCGACGGCGGCGACGGCACGCCCGATCAGGAACTGCTCGACCGGGCCCTGCGGACCGCCTGGGAACTCGACTCGCTGGTCCGCGGCGAGGACGTCGAAGGCCTGACCGTCCCGCGCTCCGCCGGACTGCTGAGCGGCCTCTGCGGAGCCGCGCTCCTCCAGCTCGAACTGTACGGGCGCACCGGCGAGGACTGGCTGCTGGACGCCGCCGGCGCGGCACTCGCCCGGGAGGCCGGGCACTGCGTGACCATGCCGGGCGGCAGCGTGCAGGTGAAGGACGGGAAGCGCCATCTGCTCTACCTGGACCAGGGCAGCGGCGGCGTGGCCCTGGTCGCACAGCGCTATCTGGCCCACCGGGAGGACCCGGCGCTCGCCGCGCTGCTGCCCGGCATCGGGCAGGGGTGCGTCCTGGAGTTCATCCGCGAACCGGGGCTCTTCAGGGGCCGCAGCGGACTGGTGGCCACCGCCCACCAGCTCTCCGGCGGCAGGCCGGGGCCCGCGGTGCTGGACTCGGTGCGGAACCTGTCCTGGCATCTGGTCGCCGAGCAGGACCGCTTGCTGGTGCCGGGTGCCCGGCTGCGCCGCTTCTCCGCCGATCTCGCGACCGGCGCGGCGGGGGTACTGCTCGCCCTGCACACCGTGTTCGCCGCGCCGGACGAACGGCCCGACCTGCTGGACGTGCTGACGCTGGGATGACGGACGGCCACCGTCCGGCGGATCGGGGGCGGGGTCCCCGATCCGCCGGAGGGGCCCCGGGGTTACGGGTGGTAGGCCCCCGCCGGCTCCGGAACCGGCTCCGGGACGGCGTTGTGCTCGCGTGCGTACAGGCCCATCAGGCGCGGCAGTTCGTACAGCACGCAGTGCGCGGTGACCTCACCGCTGGGGGAGGACACCGCCCCGGCGTCGATCAGTGACTCCACCGCCCGCAGCGCCTGCCGTTCACCGCAGCCGAGCGCCGCCATCGCCTCCGGCAGGGTGAACGGCCCCTCCCGGACCGTGCGGGCCAGCAGGGCCAGCGCCTGCCCGCTCCCGGGCGACAGATCCTGCCAGCCGGAGGCCAGCCGGGCGCGCACCGAGATGTCACCGGCCACCAACTCGTCCAGCGCCCCGACCGGATCGGCCAGCCGTTCCGCGTACTCGGCCAGCGGCAGATGGCGCAGCACCGCCAGCCGCATCCCGCTCACCCGCACCGCCAGCGGAAGCAGCCCGCAGGCGTCGGCTATGCGCAGCGCGGCGGCCCGGTCCAGCCCCACCCGCCCCGGCCCGATCAGCCGGCCCAGCAGCGCCAGCGCCTCGGCCGGGGCCAGCGGCGGCAGCGCGATCCGGTGCACCGGTGCGAGCCCGGCCAGCTGCCCGCGCGCGGTCAGGACGAACGAACTGCCCCCGGTTCCCGGCAGCAGGGCCCGCACCGCCGCCTCGTCCGGTACGTCGTCGAGCACGACCAGCGCGCGGTGCGCGGCCAGCCAGTGCCGCCAGTGCTCCGCGTCCGTCATCGGCTCAGCCGGATCCGGACCGCCGGTCAGCCGGGCCAGCTCGCCGACGAGCACCGCGGCGGGGCGCACCGCCCCCTGTTCGTCACGGACCCGGATGTGGATCCGGCCGTCCGGGAACCGGTCCGCCAGCAGATGGGCGGCCCGCACCGCGAGTGCCGTCTTCCCGGTCCCGGCGGCACCGGTGACCGCCACCACCCGGCCGCTCTCCGTGCCCAGGACGTCCAGCAGTTCCCGCAGTTGCTCGCCCCGGCCGGTGAAATCGGGTACGTCGGCGGGCAGCACGGCCCGCAGCGCGGGGGCCCGGCGCGTCGGAGCCGCGTTCCTCGGCCGGTCCGCGGCGTCCCTGCCGGTCAGCATCGCGCGGTGCCGGGCGGCGATGGCCGCCCCCGGCTCCAGCCCCAGTTCCCGTGCCAGCAGCTGGCGGTAGTCGTCGTACACGGCGAGCGCCTCGGCCCGGCGGCCGGTCCGGTGCAGGGCGTCCATCCACGCCGCCCGGATGCGTTCGCGCGACGGATGCCGTTCGGCGAGGTCCCGCAGCCCGTCCACCACGGCGGGCGCCCGCCCGAGTGCGATCTCCGTCTCGGCCCAGTCCTCGTGCACGGTCAGACACCGGGCCTCCAGCCGCTCCGCCTCCGCGGCCACCTCCGGCGAGTCGCGCAGATCGTGCAGCGGCGGCCCCTGCCACAGGTCCAGCGCCCGGCGCAGCAGACCGGCGGCGGCGCGCTGATCGCCGTCGTCGGCGGCCCGGCGGCCGGCCGCGGCCAGTGACCGGAAGCGCAGGGAGTCCAGCTCGTCCTCGCCGACCCGCAGCAGATAGCCGCCGCAGGAGTGCACCAGCCGTTCCCCGCCACCGCCGTCCGGCCCCTCGGGACACCGTGCGCCGAGCAGCGTCCGGGCGGAACTGATGTACACCTGGAGGTTCTTGCGTGCCGTACGGGGCGGCGCGTCCGGCCACACCGCGTCGGTGAGCACGTCCACCTGCACCGGTGTGTTGGGCCGGCTGAGCAGCATGGCCAGGACCAGCCGCTGCTTGCGCGGACCGAGGAGCAGCGGTCGCCCGTCCAGCTGCCCGGAGAGCGGGCCGAGGACCGAGAGGCTCAGCGCACCGGTCGACGGTGCGCGGGTGGGGAGTCGGGTCATGGACGGGCCTCCGAAGAACCGGGGGACGGGGGGCGGCGGGCTGCCGGTCACACCCCTGGATGGTCCGCCGAGGGCAGCGGCCCCCACATCGGTGCCGGACCCGCATGTTCCGTACCGGCACCCGACCAAATCCGCCCCGCGCCCCCATGTTGGGCCCGGGTACCCGTCATCCGTACCCGGGACAGACGCCGCAGGCCGGGGGAGACACCGCGGGCCGGCCCCAACTGCCGCACCCGGCCCGACTGTCGCATTCGGCTGCCACCGCCGTGTCCGGCCTCCAACCGCTGTCCCCGGCGCTCACCTCGTCCCCGGCCCCCACGGCCGTATTCGGCTGCCCGCCACCGGGCCCGGCGTCCAACCGCCGTGCTCGGCCCCGCACCGCCGTGCTCGGCCCCAACTGCCGCACCCGGCCCCGCGTCAGTCGCGATCGGCCGCGCACTCGGCGGAGAACTCGCAGAGTGCCGCGCGGTCCGCGCGCCCCGTCTTGTTCAGCAGGCTCGCCATGTGCTTCTCCACCGTGCGCGGCGATATGGACAGCCGCCGGGCGATCTGCTGGTTGCCCGGCCGCTCCGCCAGCAGCACGAAGACCTCGTACTCGCGCGGCGTCACCCCGCTCGTCCGCAGCGGCGCCGGGATGCGGTCCCAGCCGCCCCGGTGCTGCCCGACGCTGGCCCCCGCCTGCCGCAGCGCCGCCCGGCACGCGGCGGCGACCGGCTGAATGCCCGCCCCGTAGAAGTACTCCTCCGACGCCCGCAGCCAGGCCACCGGCTCGCCCCACCCCTCGGCGAGGGCCGCGCCGGCGACCAGCCGCAGTCCCAGATGGCGGGCGAGCGGGAAGGCGGCGGCGTCACCGACGGCTGCCCCGACCGTGCGGGCGGCCCGGTCCGCGTCGCCCGCACGGCCGTGCAGTACGCCGTCGGCCAGTCGCAGGAACAACTGGTTCCAGGCCAGGTCCGCGCCGGGGCTCTCCAGGATCGCTTCGAGCTCCGCCCGGCCGCCCCGGCCGTCGAGTGTCCGCAGCAGCGGACGCAGACCGTAACGCCCGCTCAGATAGAAGAAACTGGGGTGTTCGAGCTCCCAGGCCAGTGAGGCGTCCAGGTCGGCCAGCGCGCCCTCGCGGTCCTCCTCCAGCAGCGCCGCGAACGCACGGCAGAGACCCAGTTGCAACGGGACGAGCAAGGACTCCTCGCCGCCCGCCCGACGGAACCGGGCCATGGCCCGGTCCAGGTCCCGTCTTCGGCCCCGGTGCGCGGCGAGCGTTGCCGAGGCCAGCAGCAGATAGCGGTGCGCCCCCAGATTGCGGACCCGTGCGCTGGCGGCCACCGACCGCTCGATGATCTCGTGCGCCCCGTCCCACTCGCCCCGCATCACCGCGTTCATGGCGAGCAGCCCGTCCACGGTCTGCGTCGGCACCAGCGCGCCCAGCGACTGGGCGGCGGTCCGGGCCGTCTCCAGCCGGGCCGGGTCACCGGTGCGCATGAACGTGTTGGCGCCGAGCCGGACCAGCGCCTCCACCCGCCACACCGGCAGTGCGTGCTGCTCGGAGACCGCGAGCATCCGCTCCAGGCACGCGTCGGCCTCGTCGAAGCCCCGCTCCCGGGAGAGCAGTGCCAGCAACTGCCAGGCCTGGCAGGCGACCACGGGAAGGCTGCGCTCCTCCGCGACGGCGGCGGCCCGGCGCGCGGCGTCCTGTGCGCTCTCCTGCTGCCCGTGGTCCGTATGACCGGGCAGCAGGGCCAGATGACCGTCCACCACGTCGAGCGCCGCCGCCAGCTCGGGGCGGACGGCCGTGCCGAGCATGCTCCGCGCGGTCCGGATCTGCCCGGCCGCCTCGTCCACCCGTTCCGCCATCACGGCCGCCCAGGCGATCCGGATGTGCGTCTCGCCGCGCTGCTCGGAGGCGTCGGAGCGCGGCGGTACCGGAGGAAGCTCCGCGGTCAGCGCCAGGGCCGTGTCGAGCTCACCGGCCTCGGCATGGGCGACGGCGAGCGACTCCGTGATGTCCCGCAGATCGCTTTCGTGGGCGAGCGAGCGGGCCCGTTCCAGCAGGATGACGGCGGAACCGGACGCGCCCGCGGCCAGCATCCGGCGGCCGACGCCGGCGAACTGGCGGGCGGCGCCGTGCCGGTCGCCCCCGGCCAGTTGCAGCGTCGCCATCAACTGCCGCTGTTCGTCACCGAGTTCATGCCCGGCCGCGGCCAAGGAAAGCGCCGCACGGCGGGCCGTCGCGGCCCGTTCCGCCGGTGCCAGCGAGGCCACCAGCGCCTCGGCGGTCAGCGCGTGCCGGAAGGTGTAGCGGTCGGGGTCCGCCCCGTCGGGGGCGATGATGTTCGCCTCCACGGCGGAGCGCAGATGACTGAAGAGCGTACGGTCGTCGAAGCCGGTGACGGTCTGGAGCACGGTGACCGAGAACCGGCTGCCCAGCGTGGCCGCGCACAGGAGCAGCTCGCGCACCGGTTCGTCGAACCGGTCCAGCCGCCGCGACCAGCTGCGCACCACCCCGGTGGGCACCGACGCGTCCGGGTTGGCGTGCTCCTCCCACCGGTCGCCGGCCCGGCGCAGCTGTCCGGAGTCGAGCAGGTCGGCGAGCAGCACCTCGACCAGGTACGGGTTGCCGCCCGCCCGGCCGGCCAGCCGTTCGTGGGTGGCCTGCGGCACCTCGTCCGGGGCGGCCTCCAGACACGAGGCGGTCATCTCCCGCACGTCCGCGTCACTGAGCGGTGCCAGCTCGCGCACGGTGGCGACCTGCCGCCGTTCCGCCGAGCGCACCAGGTCGAGCGCGACACCGGGCTCCGGGCGCAGCGTCCCCAGCAGCAGCACCGGCAGGTCCGCCACGTTGTCGATGACGTACTCCACCACCGCGATCGTCTCGGTGTCGGAGTCGTGCAGGTCCTCCAGCAGGATCACGCAGCCGTGCTCCTGGCCGAGCACCGACAGCAGCCGCAGCAGCGCCTCGGCCAGCTCGACCACCGTCTCCGGATAGCCGGGGGAGGAGCCCTGGCGCCACTCCGGCACCAGCCGGGCCAGCGCCGGGCGGTACGGGTCGAGCTCCGGGTCGGTGGGCGTCCCGGCCGCCCGGAACCGTGAGGACAGCGCCTCGATCAGCGGGCGGAACGGCACCACGAGCCCGGTCGACGTGGCCCTGCCGCGCAGCACCGGCATACCCCGCTCGTACGCCCGGTAGGCGCACTCACCGGCCAGCCGGGATTTGCCGATGCCCGCGTCACCGACGAAGAAGACCGCACGCCCCGAACGCCGCGAGGCGGTGTCCAGGGCGTCGCTCAGCAGGCCGGTCTCAGCGACACGCCCGACAATCACCGACGAAGTGGCACGCATGGACGCAGGCTACTTGATCCGCTACCCACCGGTCAGGGCGTCAAATCGCTTGATACGAGACGGAACTGACTCAGTTCCAGGTCATGGTGGTCCACGGCAGGTCCGAGGTGTCGGGGTTGCTGTCCATGGCGCCGAGGATTCTGCTGCGCAAGCCGAGTCTGCCGCCCGCACCCAGAGCGATCCGGCCGGCGGGGTGCTCGTCGGCGACATCGTCGAACTCGTGGGCGCGGAAGGCGGAAGCGTCGGTGGTCTGCATGGTCTGCCTCTTCTCGTGGGAGGTTGTCGTTGCGTGAGCGATGCGATGGGACGTGTACGACGCGGTGGTGTGCAAGTGGTGCGGGGTACGGCGCTGTGGTGCGGGGTGCGGTGCGGGTGGTACGTGAGTGGTGCGGGGTGCGGTGCGGGTGGTACGTGAGTGGTGCGGGGTGCGGTGCTGTGGTGCGGGTGGTACGTGAGTGGTGCGGGGCGCAGGGGGCGCGCTCGGCCGGGGGCGGGCTCAGCCGGGCATGACCGGCGTCCTGGGGCCGGCGAGCAGCAGCACCGACGGCACCCGGTCGGGGAATCCGGCCCGCAGCAGCCCGTGCCCGATCCCGGCGAGCCCGGTGAGCAGCCCCGGATGCGGCGCCTGGCCGGGCGTTCCGCAGCGCGGCTCGACCCGGTCGGCCGCCGCGAGCAGCGCCCCGGCCCGCTCCACCC
Source organism: Streptomyces sp. NPDC001880 (assembly GCF_053594575.1). NCBI lineage: Bacteria > Bacillati > Actinomycetota > Actinomycetes > Kitasatosporales > Streptomycetaceae > Streptomyces > Streptomyces sp. NPDC001880. The sequence goes on along the minus strand of NZ_JBSFET010000036.1, from coordinate 52,200 downwards.
AGCGGGCGCGGGCCATCGACGGCTCGCCGCGGCGCAGCAGTTCGAGGACGCCGAGTTCGCCGTGGCACAGACTGTCGTCCGGCGGCGGTTCGGCCCCCGCGATGTCTGCCGCCGCCTCGCGCGCCCAGGCGGACAGCAGCGCGTCGGCCTGCGCCGCCGGGCTGTCCAGAACGGCAAGCGCCACGCCCGTCCGGCCCCGGCACCAGGAGATGTCGCAGCCCACGGCGTCGGTCGCGGCCCGCAGCGCGGCGAGCCCCGAGGCGCGGTACGGCTCGCCGCCGCCCGCCTCGGCGAAGCGCAGCAGCGCCCAGCCGATCCCGGCGGACCCGTCGGCGAACCCCGGTGCGCCCGGCAGCGGTGCCGTGCGCAGCAGCCCGGCGCAGCGTTCCGCCGCCCGCCACACATCGGCCCGTCCGGTGGCCCGGTACCCGGCGAGCAGACCGACCAGACCGCCGGCCGTGCCCCCGCGCACCCCGTACTCGCTCTCGGCGACGGCCGCCGCACCGGTCAACCGCAGTGCGGGCACCACCAGTCGGCCGAGGTGCGGGTCGTCCAGGGTGTCCGCGACCTGGGTCAGCGCGTACGCGATCCCGCCGAGCCCGGCGAACGCACCCGAGCCCACCGGGCCCAGATCGTCCGGGCGCGCGTGCAGCGCGTCCAGCAGCCCGGCGAGCGGTGCCAGCGCGTCCCGGGCAGCCGCGGCGTACCGGTCCGCACCGGTGAGCGCGGCGAGCTGGGCGAGGAAGCACGCCGCACCGGTGTAGCCGCCCGCCAGGTCGGCGGCCATCGGTCCCAGCCGCCAGTAGCGCTCGTCGAGCAGCTCCAGGCCGATCCAGTTCAGCCGGGTGGGCCCGGAGTAGGCCTGGGACACCAGCTCGTCGCCGACCGACCGGGCCGCCGCGAGCAGTTGCTCCGGCTCCGGCGCGGTCGCGGCCGTACGGACCCGGCGCGGGCCGGGCCGGGACTCGTGGGCGGGCTCGCGCGAGGTGGTCACCATCGCGGCGCGGATGATCCGTTCCTGGTCCTGGCGGTCCACCGTGTCCATGGCCGCCAGCTTCGCCCGGACCAGGGACAGCCCCGTCCGGGCGAGCGTGCCGGCCAGCAGCCGGCCGGTACCGCTCCACAGGTCGGTGCGTTCGGGAAGGGCGGTGAACAGGGGCACGTCGCCCGACCAGAGCTGGGCGATCTCCTCGTCCAGGAGGCCGGGCAGCGCGGCGGATCCCAGGGTGTCGGTGCCGAGCAGCGCGAGCACCTCGTGCCGCTCGGCGGCGTCCTTCATCAGGTCCGGGTGCGTGGACTCGTCCAGGAGCGACGCGTAGATCCAGGTGGGCCGCGCCACCACCCGCACCTCGTCGTGCGCGAACCGGTCCAGCAGCCCTCCGGTGCACAGGAGTTCGGTGCGGGCCTCCTTGATCGCGGTGTATCCGGCGCGGAATCCGGCGCACAGAGCGCGGGTGAAGGCGGACGGATCGGCGGGCGTGCCGGTCAGCCGGGGCCGGTTCGCCGACCCGCCGATCCGGGCCGTCCGCCGCACCAGCCGCATCCGGTCGGTCCCCGCGTCGGCCCAGTCGACCCTGCGCACCGGGGAATCGGCCGCCTGCCCACCGCCGATCCCGGACATGTCGAGCGCCGACTCGTCCCCGACGAGCAGCTGCGGCAGCAGCCCCACCCGGTGCACCGAGTCGTGCAGGGCGCGGGCTGCCGGATCGTCCGAATCCGCGGTGGGCAGCGGCGGGTGGAACAGCGTCTCGACATCGACGAGTACCGGGTACTCCCCGTCCGCGATCAGGTTCTCGTGGTGCAGGTCGGTGCCGTCCAGCGTGTGCAGCAGGGCCAGCAGCGCGCCCTGGCGCCGGTAGAAGGCATCGACCTGACGGGCCGAGCGGCAGGGCCGTTCCGCGACGAACTCCACCCAGCCGTACGGGCCCCGGTCCAGCACGGCGAGCGTACGGAGTCCGGGGGTGCCGGGCAGCGCGTTGAACCACTGGACCAGTTCGTTGAAGTGCCGGTGCGCGGCGAGCGGACGCGGCTTGTAGACCAGACGGGCACCGTCCTCGAACCGGAGCAGCATCACGGTCCGCCCGCCCCGGTGGCCGTCCCCGGCACCGGGCTCGACCGCCGTCAGCCGGCCGTTCCGGGCCTCTTCGCCCAGGGAGGTGCGAACGCCCGGCAGCACCGGCCGGTCCGCGGCGAACCGGACCAGCATCTCGGCCAGCGCGGCGGCGGCGTCGAGCGCGGCACGTGCCAGGATCCGGGCCAGTACGGGGTATGTGGTGCAGAGCGCGGTCAGTCCGGACCGGGCGCCGGTCCTGCGCAGGAAGTCGGTGAACCGGTCCTCGGGACCGTGCCCGGCCAGGCGCCCGTTCCGCCGGGCCGTGTGCAGCTCCAGGACCAGGGTCCGGGCGGCGAGCCGCGCGAGCCGCCGGGACAGGTGGCGCTCGAAGTCCTCGCGTACGGAGTCCAGATCGACGCACCGGTTCAGCAGCCTCGGCAGCCCGTCCTGCATCCGCCGTGCCGCGCAGGCGGTGAACGGGGCGAGGACGCGTTCGAATCCACGGAGCCCCGAAAGGTCCTCGCGGTCGCCGATCACCGCCTGCTCGGGCGCGGCGGAGACCGCGTCCTGGACGAACGCGGCCCAGTCCGGGACGTGTTCGGGCAGCGTGTCACCGGTCAGCGCCGGCCGCCACCACGAACCACCGGCCCAGGAGGCCCCGTCCGCCGCCGGCCGCTCGGCCTCCAGCAGACCGACCGCATCGGCGGAGGAACCCGCTGCCGCGGCCGGACGTGACGCGGAAGAGACGCCCAGCCGTTCGCCGCCGCCCGCATGAATCTCCGCCATCGCACCTCCTCGGTCCGGCGCCGGCACCGCCGGTCCGCCACGCCCCATACTTCCGGCGATGCGTTCGCGGGACATGGGGGCAACGCCCCCATCTTTCTGCCCGTGACCCGATCGGGAACCGGAGCGGACCCCGGCGCGCCCTCGAACGGGAACCAGAGCGGGCCCGTAGCGCCCCAGGCCGGGGGCCGGAACCGGGGCTGGAGCGGGGCCGGAACCGGGGCCGGGGGCACAGGTCGCGGCTCACGCCCGCGGCGGTGCCGTCGACCCCCGCACCATCAGCTCCGCCGCGATCGTCGCGATGCCCCCGGGCGGCGGCGTCTCCTTGCCCATCGCGAGGCGGCCCGCCCGCGCCCCCGCCTCGAAGAGCGGCAGCCGTACGGTCGTCAGCGCCGGGACCGCGTCCACCGAGAACGGCAGATCGTCGAAGCCCGCCACCGAGATGTCCTCGGGGATGCGCAGACCGCGGTCCCGGACCGCCGCGCTCGCGCCCAGCGCCACCGTGTCGTTGGCGGCGACGACCGCCGTCACCTCCGGTTCGCGGCGCAGGAGTTCGAGCGTGGCGTCGTAGCCGGAGCGGCGGTCGTACGGTCCGTGGACGGTGAGGCGCTCCTCGTCGCCGACGAGCCCCGCCGCCCGCATCGCCTCGCGGTGGCCCTCCAGCCGGTGGCGGGTCGTCGTCCGCTCCGGCGGGCCCGCGACATAGCCGATGCGCCGGTGGCCGAGCGAGAGCAGGTGCTCGGTGAGTCGGCGCCCGCCGCCCCGGTTGTCGAAGGCGAGCGCGGCCACCACCGCCTCGCCGTCCGGCAGCGGGGGCCGACCGCACAGCACCACCCGGGTGCCCGCGTCCGCGAGCTTGGCCAGCTTGGCGGAGACCGCGGCCTGGTGCGCCGGGTCCTCCACGGCGCCGCCGGTCAGCACGACGGCCGCGGCGCGCTGGCGCTGGAGCAGGGTGAGATAGGTGAGCTCGCGCTCGGGGGAGCCGCCGGTGTTGCAGACGACGGCCAGCTTCTCGCCGCCCGCGCGGCCCGAACCGTCCCCGGGGCCGCCGATCTCGGTCTGCGCCGCGCCCGCCATGATCCCGAAGAACGGGTCCGCGATGTCGTTGACCAGGATGCCGACCAGGTCGGACGTGGCCGCCGCGAGCGAACTCGCCGGCCCGTTGAGCACATAGTCCAGGTCGTCCACCGCACGCAGCACCCGTTCGCGGGTGGACGCGGCCACCGGGTAGTTGCCGTTGAGCACGCGGGAGACGGTGGCCGGCGACACCCGGGCGCGAGCCGCCACATCCGCCAGGGTGACCGTCATCGCTTTCCTCCGAGGGTTTTGGGCCGGGCCCTCTTGTCCGGGCCGCTGTCGGCAGGCTAGCGTTATCTCGGATAGAAAGCGCTTGCTGAGGCTGCATGGAGGAAGTTTCGTGACACGCAGGACAGTGCGCATCGCCATGAACGGCGTCACGGGTCGCATGGGATACCGGCAGCACCTGGTGCGTTCGATCCTCGCGATCCGCGAGCAGGGCGGCCTCGACCTCGGCGACGGGGACGTGCTGTGGCCCGAGCCCGTGCTGGTCGGCCGCCGCGCCCACGCGCTGGAGGAGCTCGCCGCGAAGCACGGCCTGACCGAATGGTCGACCGACCTCGACGCGGTCCTCGCCGACGACACGATCGACATCTACTTCGACGCCCAGGTCACCTCGGCCCGCGTCGAGGCGATCAAGAAGGCGATCGCCGCGGGCAAGCACATCTACACCGAGAAGCCCACCGCCACGGACGTCGAGGGCGCCCTGGAGCTGGCCAGGCTGGCCGGCGAGGCCGGCATCAAGCACGGCGTCGTCCAGGACAAGATCTTCCTGCCGGGCCTGCTGAAGCTGAAGCGCCTCATCGACGGCGGCTTCTTCGGCGAGATCCTCTCCGTGCGCGGCGAGTTCGGCTACTGGGTCTTCGAGGGCGACTGGCAGGAGGCCCAGCGCCCGTCGTGGAACTACCGCGCGGAGGACGGCGGCGGCATCGTCGTCGACATGTTCCCGCACTGGGAGTACGTGCTCCACGAGCTGTTCGGCCGGGTCTCCACCGTCCAGGCGCACGTCCGGACACACATCCCGCAGCGCTGGGACGAGCAGGGCAAGCCGTACGCCGCCACCGCCGACGACGCCGCGTACGGCATCTTCCAGCTGGAGAGCGGCGCGGTCGCGCAGATCAACTCCTCCTGGACGGTCCGCGTCAACCGCGACGAGCTCGTCGAGTTCCAGGTCGACGGGACCCACGGCTCCGCCGTCGCGGGCCTGCGCAACTGCCGCGTCCAGCACCGCTCGGCCACCCCCAAGCCGGTCTGGAACCCCGACCTCCCGGTCACCGAGTCGTTCCGCGACCAGTGGCAGGAAGTCCCCGACAACACGGTCTTCGACAACGGCTTCAAGGCCCAGTGGGAGCTCTTCCTGCGCCACATCGTCCTCGACGAGCCCTACACCTGGGACCTGATGGCCGGCGCCCGTGGCGTGCAGCTCGCCGAGCTGGGCCTGAAGTCCCACGCCGAGGGCCGCCGCCTCGACGTACCGGAGCTGTCGCTGTGAAGAACCGTCCCGAGCACGGCACACCGGAGCTGATCTGAGTGACCATCCACCTCCCGCAGGGTCCGTACGAACCCCGCACCACCCCGCTCGACCTGGCCCCCGGCGGCAGCCCGCTCGCCTCGCGCACCGTCTTCTCCGCCGCCCATGTCGTCGCCGACCCGTACGCCGACACCAGCCCCGACTCCCCGGCCGCCGTTGACTGGGACGCCACCCTCGCCTTCCGCCGCCACCTCTGGTCGCACGGCCTGGGCGTCGCCGAGGCGATGGACACCGCCCAGCGCGGCATGGGCCTGGACTGGGCCGGCGCCGCCGAACTGATCCGCCGCTCCGCCGCCGAGGCCAGGGCGGTCGGCGGCCGCATCGCCTGCGGCGTCGGCACCGACCAGCTCACCGGCCCCGCCGGCCTCGCCGAGGTGCGCTCCGCGTACGAGGAGCAGCTCGCGCTCGTGGAGGAGAGCGGCGCCCAGGCCATCCTGATGGCCTCCCGCGCGCTCGCCGCGGCGGCGAACGGCCCCGAGGACTACCTGGAGACCTACGCCCACCTGTTGCGCCAGGCAGCCGAACCGGTCGTCCTGCACTGGCTGGGCCCGATGTTCGACCCCGCACTGGACGGCTACTGGGGCTCCTTCGACCTCGACACCGCCACCGACACGTTCCTCGAGGTCATCGCGGAACACCCGGACAAGGTCGACGGCATCAAGATCTCGCTCCTGGACGCCGAGCGCGAGATCGACGTCCGCCGCCGCCTCCCGGGCGGGGTGCGCTGCTACACCGGCGACGACTTCCACTACCCCGAGCTGATCGCGGGCGACGACCGGGGCTTCAGCCACGCCCTGCTCGGCATCTTCGACCCGCTGGGCCCGCTGGCCGCACACGCGGTACGGGTCCTCGACACCGGCGACACCCAGGGATTCCGTGACCTCCTCGACCCCACGGTCGAGCTGTCCCGGCACCTCTTCCGGGCGCCCACCCGCTTCTACAAGACGGGCGTGGTGTTCCTCGCCTGGCTGGCCGGCCACCAGGAGCACTTCACCATGGTCGGCGGCCTGCAGTCCGCCCGCTCGCTGCCGCATCTGGCGAAGGCGTACGAACTCGCCGACCGCCTGGGCCTGTTCCCCGACCCGGAACTGGCCGAATCCCGTATGCGCGCTGTCCTCGCGGTCAACGGCGGTATCGGAGGCACCCGATGAGCGACGGCCGTCTCTCCGTCAACCAGGAGACCATCAAGCAGTGGTCGCTGCCCGAACTGGCCGAGGGCTGCGTCAAGGCGGGCATCGACAAGGTCGGCCTGTGGCGGGCCCCCGTCCAGTCGTACGGCATCGAGCGCACCGCCCGGCTGCTCGCCGACTCCGGACTGTCCGTCACCAGCCTGTGCCGCGGCGGCTTCTTCACCGCGCCGGACCCGGCGGAACGGGCCCGTGCCCTGGACGACAACCGCGCCGCGATCGACGAGGCCGCGGCCCTGTTCACCGACACCCTGGTCCTGGTATCCGGCGGCCTCCCCGAGGGCAGCAAGGACCTGCACGGCGCCCGCGAACGCGTCGCGGACGCCCTGGGCGAACTGGCTCCGTACGCGGCCGAACGCGGCGTACGCCTCGCCATCGAACCGCTGCACCCGATGTTCGCCTCGGACCGCTGCGTCGTCTCCACGCTCTCCCAGGCCCTGGACATCGCGGAGCGCTTCCCCGCCGACCGGGTAGGGGTGGTCGTCGACACGTACCACATCTGGTGGGACGACCAGGCGCCCGCACACATCGCCCGCGCGGGCGCGGGCGGCCGCATCCACTCCTTCCAGCTGGCCGACTGGATCACCCCACTCCCGGCCGGCGTCCTGGTGGGCCGCGGCCAACTCGGCGACGGATCAGTGGACTTCCGCGCCTTCCGCGCCCTGGTCGAGGCCACCGGCTTCGACGGCCCGGTCGAGGTGGAGATCTTCAACGAGGACCTCTGGGCCCGCGACGGCGCGGAAGTCCTCGCGGAAGTGGCGGCCCGGTACGCCGAACACGCCTGCTGACAGGGCGCTTTGCCGCCAAGGCAGAGAGATCGTCAAGCCACGCGACCCCGTACAACCCTTCCGCCCCCGCCCGGACCGTACGTGCCGTCGGGCGCTTCCGGGGAGGGACCTGGAGGATCGGGAAGCCCCGAAGGTGGGAAAGCGAGGGGCCCGGTCATTCGACCGGGCCCCATTCCGCGCCCCTGGGCGCAGATGCGTCGGTCATGTTCTTTACTGGGGTCCCCCCGTTGAGCCGCAGTTGACGGCGACGTTCCGCGCTGGCCGAGGGCGAGGCTCAGGTACCGAACTCACCCGCCCAGTCGCGCTTCAGAAGAGCCACGGGCAGGTACTCGCACTTGACCTCGATTGCTACGCGTCGAACTCGCCGCGCCAGGCGAAGTCGAGCAAGGCGCTCGGCAGATAGCCGGACTCGACCTCGATCGGAATGCCGTTGGCCTTCGCCAGGCAGGCCATTGCCAGTGGGGCGATGGCCACGGCCCCTTCGATGTTCTGCGTGCGGTCCTCGTCGGCCGTCCAGTACTCCTTGTGCCAGCGAAGAGCGTCGTTCAGGGCCTCGTTGAAGCCTGCCGCGTCGTTGCGCAGGTAGCGGTAGAACATCATGATCGGCGGGTACTCCAGCTTGCCCATGGTCTCGGCGTCGAGTACGTGGGTGCCCTCGGGAGCGCTCAGGTCCACGGCCCGCACCAGGTGCTGGCTGACATCGTCACGCCGCAGCCAGAAGCTCCGGAGGGTCTCCACCCAGGCGTAGACGTACTCGTCCAGCACACCGCCGCAGTCACGCAGCAACGACGCCGGCACCTGGGCCAGCATGTCGAGGCGGGCCGTCTCCCGGCAGATCAGCGCCAGGAAGAAGGCGTTGAGCCAGGTCCCCGCGTTGAGATAGAACTGCGGTCCCGTGGAATCGAGTTGCCGCTCCTCCTGGCGGATCTTGCAGGTCACGGTCTCCTGGTCGGTGAACGTGGCGGCGAAGACCGCCGAGTGCACCTGCATGGTCAGCAGCCAGGATTCCCAGGTCTCCAGCATCACCGCGTCCGGGTCCCCGACACAGCGGATGCGCGCCACGTTCAGGGACGTGGTCAGCGCCCCGCTCCTGGCGCGATGCGAGGTTTCGATGGTCTGCAGCGAATTGGCCAGGGACTTCTTCATGACGGGGACGACTGCCTCCATCTCAGCCACTGGATAGCTCTGGCGGGACACGCTCGTAACCACTGATCTCCCTTGTCAGATTCAGATCTTGAAGTATTCGAGGACCGCGCCGGCGTACGCACCCTTGCCCTCGACGGCGTCCTGGGCTGACGCGACGATCGGCGCCATGGCCTCGGCCGCGTTGTCCGTACGGAACGTGTGGCGGGGAACGACGGCGGTCATGCGTGCCTTACGTGGGGAATTCGCCGCACCAGTTGCGTCCCAGGAGGGTGGCGGGCAGGTACTCGGACTCGACTTCGATGGGGATGCCCGCATCGTGGGCGAAGCAGGCCATGGCCAGCGGCGCGAGCGCGACGAAGCCCGAGGCTTGGAGTGCCCGGCTCTCCTCGCTCCAGTACTCCTTGTGCCATTCGAGGGCGGCAGCGAGCGCACGGTTGAAGCCCTCGTTGTCCTTGCGGATGAAGCGGTGGAACATCTCCATCGGCGGGTACATCAGCTTGCCGACCATCTGAGGGTCTGCGACGGCCTCCGGGTCGGTGCCGTCGACTGCGGCCACCAGTTTCGGCACGAGCTCAGGGCCGCCGAGCCAGTAGGTCTGGAGGGTGTCGATCCAGGCGTAGTGGTACTCCTCGAAGCGCGACCCGTTCTCCCGCAGCAGGGACATGGGCACCTGGCACAGGGCCGTGATCCTGTCCTTCTCGCGGCACACCACCGCCAGGTGGAAGGCAGCGAGCCAGGTGCCCGGAGTCACATACCACTCCGGTCCGGTGGCCTTGAGCGTCCGGTCCTTGTGCGCGATGCGGCACTGCACCTGCTCCTCGGTCGTGGTCGCGGCGGCGAACACGGCGGAACTCACCTGCATCGCGTTCACCCAGGCATCCCACGTGGGGAAGATCGATGCCCTCGGGTCGAGCAGGCAGCGCGAATTGGCCAACGTGAGTGTGATGTGCTGAGCATCACCCAGATCGGTGGAGTCCGCCTCCAGCCCGTCGATCAGCTCCTGTGCGTTCCCCTGGAGAAAGGCGATGCCCTCTTCCGCCCTGCTCGTGGGAACGGGGGGACGGGGGATGATCGAGGCCAACGCATTTCTCCTTAGAGGAGTTTGAAGTGCCTGAGCTCGGCCCCAGCACACTTACCGGTGTTTTCAGCGGCCTGGACGAGGACGTAGCGCAGCGTCTTGTCCTTGATGGCGTTCTCGAGCTCGGTGATGTACTTGGCCTCCCCCCGGTGAAGTCATGACGCGATCCTTCATATCGGCAATGATCGTGCGGACGTGCTCGAGGGATCCCTGCTTCACCATGAAGTCGCGGTCGAGCCGACCGTTACCACGGCGCCACTCCAGCGTCCCGTCGGGGCTCTTCGCCTCAAGATGACGAGGTTGCCGTTCTTGTCACGCCAGAGCTGGTCGAACCTCTTCGAACCGTGGCCGTCTCAGGGAGGTCGGTGATCTCATGGGGTGTGTCAATTTAACGACTGATCGTGGTTGTTGAGTGGTCAGTTGTTGCTCGGGGTCAGGCAGCCCTCGAAGGCGATCTGGAAGGCGTTGAGTGGTGCCTTCCAGCGCATGGTCCACCTCTTGCGGCCCTTCCCCGTCGGGTCCAGGCTCATCAGCGCCATGTAGATGCACTTGAGGGCGGCGGCCTCGTTGGGGAAGTGTCCACGGGCGCGGACGTAGCCGACGTGGTCGGTGATCTCGCCTTCCAGGGCGGACTCCAGCACCCGCTTGGTCAACTGTTGCAACAGCCCGCCCTCGCCGGTCAGCTGCAGTCCCTCTTTCCGGGCCCGGTCAACGAGCATCGCAACGAGCTGCTCGCCTGACACGGCACTCGACGGTGCTGAACCACCTGCTCGGCCTGCTCGTTCTCCACGGCGGTCTCCGTCACCAGACGCATCTCCTTGATCATCAGATCCGCCGTTGATAAGACACTCCGACTCTACGTTGCCGGCGCAATCAAAGGGCCTTGCGCCGCAAGCGGCCCGTGTGAGGTTCGGAGTAGGAATCTGGGTGTCCAATTCTGTTCATACTTGGACGATTTGCCCATTCGTCGGCGGTAACCGTTTTTGAGTGGCCCGTCTGCCACTCACTTTCGGTCGTTCACGTCTCGTTCGCAAAGTCGAACGCGACGCTGCTCCTGGTACATCGCAGCTGGTGAGCGGCGGGCTGCTATATGGGCAGGCCGGGCGCTCATGCTGGGCCCGTTCACCGTGGAGGCGGGGCAGCCCTTCGGCTGCCGACGGCCCGATCCCGCAAGCGCTTCGGTGGGCTGGGCGTGGTGTTCCGGCGGGCGTCCTGGTCGGACAGGGCCAACTGGGCGATGGGGCCGTTGACTTCCGCGCGTGCCGCACGCTGGTTGAGGCAATGGGCTTTGACGGCCCGATCGAGGTGGAGATCTTCAACGAGGCCCTCTGGGCCCGCGACGGCGCCTGGGTTGCTTCACGGAAGTCGGCCTGTCGAAAACAGGCCGGTCCTCCGAGGAGGTCTCCGAGCCGAGGGGTGGGAGACAGAGCGCGCGCCGAGCGGCGTCTGTCGCGTACACGGCAGGCTGAGCGCAGCCCGTGAGATCGCGCGGTATCCGGGCATCGGAAGGTGTGGTCAGGAGCTGTGGGGACGTGGCGTTGCAGCTTCAGGAGATCACACGCACGCCCAACTTCTGAAGTAGTAGTTGGCAGACACCGCACGGTCCGGTGACTTTGCCGTGATCGGGGTGCCCGTGGCCACGAATCATCTTGGAGATGATGGCTGATTCAGTGAAGTGGGGCGCCGCTTCGCCGAGAGTTGTCGTGCGGCCATCGCTTCGTGCAGAGTCGAGCGCCCATAGCTGGTCGGACAGGAGGGCTGATTCGGCGCAGCGTCCGGTGAAGGACTTGCGTACGTCGGACGGCAGTATGTCGATGAACGACCGGATGGCCGGGTGGAGTCTGAGGGGTCCTTTTCCGGTCAAGCTGGTGTGGCTGAAAATCTTTCCGCCGATCAGCAGGGAGGAGGCTACGGCGGGAAAATGCTCAGACAAAGAAATCCTCCGCATCTGGGTCGGATACGCCGCCCAGGAACCTGGAAAATGCGTCTGACGCGTTCTCGCCCAAGTAATACCCTCCAGTGTGGTGGAGGTGAAAGATGCGACTTTTCTCGTCAGCCAGAAGAATCCCGTACTCGGAAGATTCGTAGCCGATGGGGAAGAGTTCCGTTCCGAGCCCGGAAGCCAGTTCCTTGATGGCCGCCGCGTCGCCTTCGTATCCGATCGTCGGCTTCATGACCCAGGCCATTTCCGGAATCCTGGGGTGGTTAAGGCGCAGCAAGCCGTACGTGTGGAGGAGGTGTACTGCGGCGGGTACCGGAGTCAGAACAACTCCTTGCCGCTGGGCATCCTGTACCCGAACTTGAATGAGCTCTTCGGCATGGCCTCCGATATCACGTCCTGGAGACCAGCCGTTTGCGGTCAGCCAGTCGCGCACTTCAGGTGTCAAGTCTTCGGAGCTCATCATTCGTTCCTTTCTGCGAGCTGGGGCATTACGAGTGTACGTGAATGCCTAACTGGGGCAGTACATGCCTGCATGTGTAACACGGGGCGAGGAAGTCGCCATGCGACCGTTCGAGCTCGCCAGTGACGCGATCATAGACGTTCCCGATTTGGCGTGTGTGCATCACGCCCCCTTCAAGTGCCTTCTTTGCGTCATCAATTGTGCGGATTGATGATCCTGTCGGGTCCAGCTCGTGCAGGCGGTCGCTGATCAGGGACACCTCGGCGCATTTTCCATGACCCAACCCCTTCTTCATTCCGGCAGCATCAAGCTTGTCGCCGACATCCTTCAGGATCCCATCGAGGACCTGATGAGTTTTCGGTAGCTTCTGCCCATGCATTTTCGTGGTGCTACTGTGCGTGGCGATCACGTTGTCGTGCAAGAAACTTCCTGCACATCCAGAGTTGAGCTGGTTCTGGCCGGGGTGCGCCGCTCCGGGCGTAGCGTCAAGGGCGTCGTCGGCGAGGGCAGCTGATTCGCGTTCCAGAACAGAAAGCTGATCCTGCAGAGGCAGGTGTGAAACATCCAGGGCTGGGCGTCGGTAGTGACGCATCTGGTCCGCGCTCTGGCCGTGCCAGTTGGGCTGAGGGTCCACAGGCGTGCCTTGCGGCTGGCCGTCTGGGCCGTCGCCGTTGTGGTGATTCGAACCGTCGGAGCTGTGCTCGCCATCAGGATGACGGGCGCCGTCGTCATGCGGCAGCCCGCCGTCGGCATGGCTGTTCGGCGTGTAGTCGTTGAGGTGAGCGGGCGTCGGGTCGTGCGGTCCGCTGGGCCCGTCGTCACGTCCACCGGCGCGATGGGCGGGCGGTTCATGTCCGGCGGTCGGGCCGTGGCCGGCGGCGGTGGCTGTGCCCGGTGTCTCGGTGTGACTGGCGGGCATGTTGTCGCCCAAGTTGTGGCTGGGCGCGCTGTTGTCCAGGCTGTTGCTGGGCATGTTGTCGCCGACACCGCCGCCGGGCATGTGGTTGGCTCCGCTGCCCGGCTGATGGTTTCCCGCGTTTCCGGCGGGTCCGCCGCCCGGGACGTCGTCCCCTGCCCGGCCGATGTCGCCGAGATCGTTGCCGAGCCTGTCGCCGTTGCGGATGACGTGGCCTGCGTTCTCGCCCGCGTGGATGCCCGCGCCGACCAGGGCCGGTTCGCGCACCGGGGCCGGGGTCTCCACGCGAGGGTTTTTCCCCGACTGGTCGACGTGTTGGGCGATGCTGCCGTCCTCGTTGTAGAGGTTGCCGTCGCGGTCCATGTACGGCGCGCCCTCGTCGAAGGGTGACTTGATTGTGCCTTCCGGCAGTGCCACAGCTCCGTCGGGGAGTTTGATTGTGCTGTTGGGGAGTGTGATTGCTCCGTCCGGGAGCGTCGCGCCCTGGGGGAGGTTGATCGTGCCGTCGGGGAGTCTGACCGTGCCCTCGGGCAAGGTGATGACGTTGTCGGGGAGTGGTGGGAACTCGACGCGGCCCATGCCCTTGAGCCCCGCCATCACGTCGCCGATCTTCGACAGTCCCGCGCCCGCGCCCTTGAAGACGTAGGTCATGGGGTCGACGATCCGGCCGGCCTTGCCCGCGAAGGACAGTGCCTTGGCCGCCATGCCGGCCTTGCCCGCGCCTGCTACCGCGCCGCCGGTGCCGCCGGTGAAGACGGTGGTCAGGACGTTGAAGGTGACCGCTCCGGCGGCGCGGGAGGGGTTGCTGCCCCACTGGTCCCAGGCCACCAGCGCCTTTCCGGTCTCCTTCATCGCGGTGCGCGAGTCCCTTATCCAGGAAGGGAGTTTGTCGTCGGGGAGTGCCCAGAAGGCGGCGTTCACACCTGGGATGATGGCGATCGCCACTCCGGTGGCGAGTTTGGCCAGGCCGGTCCATGCCTGCTTCGCGGCGTCCCAGCCGTCGACGCCGACCAGGGTGCCCAGTCCCTTGATGGTGCCCCAGACGCCGTCGACGACGAAGCCCTTGCCGAAGTCGTAGGCGTGCTCCCACACCTGCCACCAGGGAGTCGACTCCTCGACCGCGTCTCCCCACGGCAGGCTCTTCGCCTGCTTGAGGGCTTCGGCGTCATAGCCGTACATGCCCTCCTTGCCGGAGCCGTCGTTCGTCTTGAGCGCCTTGCCTCCGACCAAGGCGACGATCTTGGCGTGGCAGGCGCGTTCCACCTCCTGGAAGGCGGCCCAGACCTCGGCTATCTCGTTGCGGCGATGGTTGTTCTCCTCGACCAGATCGCCGTCCTCGCGCCACTTGTCGTCGCCGTCGACCTTGACGCGGAAGGCGACCGCGTCCCGCTTGAGTTCCTTGAGCTTCTCGACCAGCGGGTAGGCGTCGTCCGAGTAGGTGCCCAGCGCACCGGCGATGACGCACAGGTCGGAGCTCAGGGAGAGCCCGGTATCCGCCACCGGCTTGGTCGTGGCGAACAGTTGCTCCGCCTCGGGTGCTTTGTAGAAGGCGCTCAGTCCGCCGAAGCTGGTGTGGACGTCACCGGCGGCCGTCGCGATATCGGCGCCGCTGCCCGACAGCGCGGTCACCTTCGTGTCGAGCAGGGCCAGGTCACCGGTGAAGACCGGTATCCCGACCGGGTCGACCGGAGCGTTGTCGCTCACCTGTGTCCCCCGGTGTCCTTGAGGAGATCCAGGCGTACGGCCTTCGCCGCGTCCTGCGCGTGCTTGGCGGCATCCAGGTCGCCCTCGCAGTACGCGTTCGTGGCTTCGACCGCTCCCAGGACGGCCGCCTCGATGCGCTCGGCCATCGCCTTGAAGTCCTTCTGGCGCTCGCTGAGGTACTCGCCCAGCGCCGCGGCCACCGGCCCCATCGCCTTTTGTGTCAACGGCGCACTCCCCGGTGCCACCGGGCCCTGCAGAGGCGTTGCAGCCTGCGGGCCGGGCACGGCCGTGCCCGCCGCCTGCGCAGCCTCCGACATGGTCGCCATCAGTGCGGTCAGGGCCTTCTCCAAGTCACCGGCATGCGTACCGGTGACCTTCAACTGGCCCTGCACCCCCTGCGGTCTGATGTCCCACGCCACCATGCGAAAGCCCCCTCTGCCGAACTGTTTTGGCACAACCACGTATCCACGACCCATGCCCCGCAGAATCGTTCTTCCTGATGCGGGGAGGAGCGCCTCAGCCGATGTTGCCGACCGCGACCCTCGCGCGTGGTCGTGTGCTGAGCCGTCCCGTCGTTCTTCTCCAGCGTCGTCTTCAACAGTCGGATGATGTGCTTGATCTCCTGCGACGAAACGGTTCCACCGCAGTGCCTTGCCGTGGCACTCATCCGCCACCCCGTCGGCCACGAAGTCCGCCATCGCCGCCTTCACCTGCGCGCCGCGATCACTTCCTCCAGCCGCGCGATCACCGCCTGGAGAGGACCTGCGCCCCTACGCCGAACTTCGTGCAGTCCCCCGCCATGTCTCGCGAACGTATGTGCCATCACCTTTATCAACTCTGCGTTGCCGATGCAATCAAGGGGCATCGCGCTGCGAGTGGCGTCCGACAGAGCCGCAGCCGGAGCCAGGGTGCCTGATTCTGTACATACCCGAACTACCTTTCCTGTGCGAGGGCGTTCTCACGCGTGCGTGACTGTGCCTCGCGTTCGGTGTATCGGGCGCGTGCCGCCTTCATCAACAAGCACCTGGACCTCCGGCGCCAACTCGACGCGAGCAAGGTCACGTTGAAGTGGGCCGGCCGG
Organism: Streptomyces sp. NPDC001880; assembly: GCF_053594575.1. NCBI lineage: Bacteria > Bacillati > Actinomycetota > Actinomycetes > Kitasatosporales > Streptomycetaceae > Streptomyces > Streptomyces sp. NPDC001880. The sequence goes on along the minus strand of NZ_JBSFET010000036.1, from coordinate 36,454 downwards.
GCCGGTGTCCCGGTACGCCGAACACGCCTGCTGACAGGGCGCTTTGCCGCAAAGGCAAAGAGATCGTCAAGACGTGCAACCGTTCGGCACCCAGTCGAGTCGTATGTTGCGTCGGGCGCTTCCGGGGAGGGATCTGGGGGGATCGGGAAGCCCTGACGGTGGGGGAAAGCGAGGGGGGTCCGGTCATTCGACCGGGCCCCGTTTCGTCTCTACGGCCCATCGGCCCGCGCTGGAAACGGCTGGCTCGCCTGGGAAATGAACGCGGCGAAACTCTGGAGCCGGGCCACCCCACCCCTCGTAGAATCGATCACCCTGACGGCACGTACCAGTGGGGTGGGAACAGCGTGGACGACCGGCTTCGGGACCTGGCCAAGGCATCTTTGAACTTCGGGGTGCTCTATCAGCACCAGCCGCTCCTGGCCCTGTACGGCGCCCAGGCCGAACTCAACGTCTTCAGCAACCCGAACGCCGCTCAGGTCCAGGCGGGCCAGTTCGGCGAGGTCCTGGCCGAGGACCTCGTCACGCGGACGGGCATCCGTGTCGCGGGCACCCGCCAGATCGACCGACTGCGAGCCCTCACCGACATCGGCGCGCTCACCCCGGCCGTGCGCGACGCCTTCGACCAGCTCCGTCGCGACCGTAACGAGGCCGCCCACGCCCACCTCTTCGACACCACCCGCGCCCTTGAGGCCGTACGGCTCAGCTACGAACTCGGCGTCTTCTACCACCGCGCCCTGACCGGCAAGCGCACCGTCACCGCCTTCGTTCCGCCCGCCATGCCGGTCCTCGCGGACCCGGCCGAGGTGGCCGAGCTGCGCGAAGCACTCGATGGGCACCGTGACGCCCTGGCACAGTCCCGGGTCAAGCTGAGCGAGTCCACCGACCGCCTCGAAGCCGAGCGCCGGGCCCGTACCGAGGCCGAAGCCCTGATGGTCAGCGCGCAGCAGGCCAAGGCGGCGCTGGCCGCCCGGCTCGTGGACATGGAAGCCGAGATCGTCAGCCTGCGGTCCGCGCAGCAGGTCCAGTACGAGACCGACCGCAAGCAGCCGCGCCGGGTGAACGCCGCCGCCCGCGACGCCATCGTGCACCGCGCCCAGCGCCCTGCCCCCCTCAACGAGGTCCAGGCCCGCACCAAGATCGACACCATGCTCGCCGAGGCGGGCTGGCTGGTCCAGGACCGTGCCGACCTGAACCCGCTCGCCGGGCAGGGCGTCGCGGTACGGGAGTTCACCCTGGCGACCGGACGTGCCGACTACGTCCTCTACGTCGACGGCAGGATCGTCGGCGTCATCGAGGCCAAGCGGGAGGGAGACCACCTCTCCAGCGCCCTCGCGCAGAACGAGCGCTACGCCAAGGGAGTGCTGAAGGAGCACAGCCTCGCCGTCTGGCGGGAGGCCGAGCCCTTCGCCTTCCGCTACGCCACCACGGGGACCGAGACCTACTTCGTCAACCGTCTCGACCCCGAGCCCCGGTCCCGCGAGGTGTTCTCCTTCCACCGTCCCGAGACCGTCGCCGCCTGGATGGAGCGCGCCGAGGACCGCCGGGCCCCGACCTTCCGGGCCGGATTGCGACGGATGCCGAGGCTGGAGCCGTACGGTCTGCGGCTGGCCCAGATCGACGCGATCAGCGGCCTGGAGCAGTCCCTGGCCCAGGACAGGCCCCGTGCCCTGATCCACATGGCGACCGGCGCGGGCAAGACGTTCACGGCGGTCACCGAGACGTACCGCCTGCTGCGTCACACGGGCGCCCGCCGTGTCCTCTTCCTCGTCGACCGCAACAACCTCGGCCGCCAGGCGCTGTCGGAGTTCCGTAACTACACCACCCCTGACGACGGCCGGAAGTTCGCCGACCTCTACAACGTGGACCGACTCGGCGCGGCCGGTCTCCAGGAGACCTCGTCCGTCGTCATCTGCACCATCCAGAAGATGTACGCCCTGCTCAGGGGCGAGCAGCTGACGGACGACGACGCCCGTGACGACGCGATCGACGCGGGCCGGCAGACCACCCCCACACCCGCGGTGGACGACCCCGACATGGACTACGCCGCCGACCGGCCCATCGAGGTCGAGTACCAGCCGGACGTGCCTCCCGAGTCCTTCGATCTGATCGTCGTGGACGAGTGCCACCGTTCCATCTACGGACTGTGGCGGGGTGTCCTGGAGTACTTCGACGCCCACCTCGTCGGCCTCACCGCCACTCCGACCGCGCAGACCCGGGGCTTCTTCGATCAGAACACGGTCTCCGAGTACACCTACGAGCAGGCCGTCGCCGACGGGGTCAACGTCGACTTCGACGTGGTGCGGGTCAACACCGATTTGCGGGAGCAGGGCGGCGCGAAGATCGAGGCCGGGACGACGGTCCGGATCAAGGACCGCGCGACCAGGGCCCAGCGGTACGTGGAACTCGACGACGACCTCACGTACACCACCAAACAGATCGGCCGGTCGGTGATCGCTGTCGATGAGATCCGCGCGGTGCTCACGACGTACAGGAACAACTGGCAGCGCTGGTTCCCGGGCCGCAAGGACCTGCCGAAGACCCTGATCTTCGCGGTGGGGGAGGACCACGCCGAGGACGTGCTCAAGCAGGTCAAGGAGGTCTTCGGCCGGGGCGACGACTTCGCAAAGAAGATCACGTACAAGAGCCGTCAGAACGGCGACAACCCCGACGAGCTGATCAACGACCTCCGGAACTCGCCCCGGATGCGGGTCGCCGTCACGGTCGACATGATCGCCACGGGTACGGACGTGCGGGCCCTGGAGTGCGTGATCTTCCTGCGGTCGGTACGCAGCGCGGTGCTCTTCGAGCAGATGAAGGGACGCGGCGCGCGCACGATCGACGCCACCGAACTGCGCGAGGTCACCCCGGACGCCGACGACGACGTGACGAAGGACCGTTTCGTCCTCATCGACGCGGCGGGCGTCACCACCTCCCCGCTGGTCGACGCACGGCCCATGGTCCCGGCGACGGGCAAGCAGGTATCGCTTGCCAAGCTGCTCGACAAGACGGGATCGAGGTCGATCAGTGCGGAGGAGGCGGAGATCCTCCAGCGGCGCCTGTCCCGCCTGAACCAGCAGCTCAAGCCGGAGGAGCGGGACCTTCTGGCCACCACGGCGGGCGGTACGACCCTCTCGGAGATCGCCCGCCGGATCGTCGACGCGGTGGACGTCGACGCGCAGGACGCGGCGAGGCGGCAGGGCGGCGCGGGGGCGGCCCGCGAACTGGTCGAGGACGCCGTGGCCATCCTCACCGGCAACCCGGAGCTGCGGCGCCAGATCCTGGAGATCCGCCGGGACAAGGACCTGACGTACGACGAGACGACGGCCGTCACGGTGACGGAGGTCGAAGAGGTCCCGCGCGAGAAGCGCGCCCGCGAGAACCTGGACGAGTGGGGCGACCTGCTGAAGAAGCAGCGCGACCGCAACGCGGCGATCCAGGTCGCCCTGGGCAGCGGAAGCCCGTTCGCGCCGAGCGAGGCCAGGGCCGCGCTCCAGGAACTCGCGGCGACGATCCGGGCCTCCCGGCGGGCCTGGACGCCCAAGGTCCTCTGGGGTTTCCACGAGGACCTCAACCAGGCCGTGGCCCGCCCGGGGCGGGAGGCCGCCATCCCGGATCTGATCAGCCTGATCCGTTACGAGCTGGGTGCGGACAGTGAGCTCCGTCCGTACCGTACGGTGGTCGAGGAGCGCTTCGAGGGCTGGCTGCTGCGGCAGCGACAGGCGGGCGTCGAATTCACGGACGAGCAGCTGTGGTGGCTGGAGAAGATCCGTGACGTCGTCGCCAGCGACGTCGGCATAGAGCCGGCGGAACTCGCCCACGAGCCGTTCACGGAGCGCGGCAAGGGGCGCGGCTTCATGATGGCGTTCGGCGGGAAAGAGCCGGCGCTGGATCTGTTGACTGAGCTGAATCGGGAACTGGCTTGAGCGAGAAGGAACTTCCGGCGGGGTGGGCGATCACCACCCTGGACCAGGTGGCTGCCTGGGGGAGTGGGGGAACGCCGAAGGCCGGAACGTCGGCCTATTACGGAGGGGATATTCCCTGGACAGTCATCGGTGATCTCATGGACGGCCCGTTGAGTGAGACGAAGTCGACGATCACAGAAGCCGGACTCGCGAATAGTTCGGCCAAGTGGGTTCCCGAGGGCGCAGTCTTGGTCGCGATGTACGGCTCGATTGGGAAACTAGGGGTCGCCAGGCGGCGTCTCACGACGAACCAGGCAATCGCATTCGCGATTCCGGATGGCCGCCTCATGGATGCGAAATTCTTGTTCTGGTACCTGCGCTCGCAGCGGGCCGCGCTACTTCGTGCGGGAAAAGGAGGGACCCAGCAGAACATCAGCCAGACGGTCCTCAGGGCATGGCCCGTTCTGGTTCCGCCGTTCGCGGAGCAGCACCGCATCGTCGAGGCCCTCGAAGGCCACCTCTCCCGCCTGGACGCGGCGGAGGCCCTCGTCGGCCGGGTGGCGGAGCGCGTCGTTCACCTCCATGCATCCGTCACGGATATCACCCTGCAGCACGCCATTCCTGGAGGTGCCGAAGGGGCTCCGCCTCTGCCACCGGCGGGTTCGGACGATGGCGCTCTGCCGACGCTTCCATCGAACTGGCATTGGGAGCGTCTTGGCGATCTGGCGGAGGTCGTGGGTGGGGTGACCAAGGACCAGAAGAAGCAGTCCGATCCGCAAGTCCCGGAAGTTCCGTATCTGCGAGTGGCGAATGTCCAGCGCGGCAAGCTGGACCTGGATCACGTCACGCACATCAGGGTCTCCGCCAAGAAGGCGGAACAGCTCAAGCTACTCCCCGGGGACGTTCTGCTGAATGAGGGAGGTGACCGTAACAAGCTCGGCCGTGGCTGGATCTGGGACGGTCAGATTGAGAATGCTATCCATCAGAACCACGTATTCCGTGCTCGAATTCGTGATGGCCGACTGCATCCCAAGCTCTTGTCCTGGCACGCAAATAGATCGGGCAAGTGGTTCGAGGTCAATGGCAAGCAGAGCGTGAACCTCGCGTCCATCAGCCTCTCGAAGATCAAGAAATTTCCGGTGCCGGTTCCACCGCCAGAAGTTCAGGAGCAGATTCTGGAACGAATCGAGGGGCAGGTTTCACTCATCGAGAATGCTGAGGTACTCACGGCTCAGGCGCTGTCACGCGCAGCCACCCTTCGCCGCGCGATCCTGAACCGCGCCTTCACCGGCGCCCTCGTCCCCCAGGACCCCGCCGACGAGCCCGCCTCCGCCCTCCTCGCCCGCATCCAGGCCGAGCGTGCCGCCCAACCCAAGGCCAAGCGCGCCCGCCGCGCCCCTGCGCCCCGCAAGTCGAAGGCCCTCACGACCTCGCCCCCCGCGCCCGCGCCGTCACCCACCCTCGCCCCCGCCCACGCCGTACAGCAGGAGTTCGACCTGTGACCGCGCCCGTCACCACCTCCGACCAGGCCCCCGCCTCCGTACCCGCCCCCACCGAATCCGTCGAAGACAACATCGTGCTCGCCCCGCAGGCCGCCGCCCAGACCAACACCCTGGTCGCCAAGCTCTGGAACTACTGCAACGTCCTGCGCGACAACGGCCTCTCCACCATCGAGTACGTCGAGCAGCTCTCGTATCTCCTCTTCCTCAAGATGGTCGACGAGATCAACGACAACCCCTTCTCGGAGGAGGACGCCGCCGAGATCGTGCCGCAGGAGTACGACTGGAAGTCCCTCGCCCGCAAGAAGGGCCAGGCACTCGAACTCCACTACCGCAACGTCCTCGACGCCCTCGGCACCCGCCCCGGCACCACCCTCGGCACCATCTTCGCCAAGGCCCAGAACCGGATCACCGAGCCCGCCCTCCTCGAAAAGCTCGTCGTCGACCTCATCGGCAAGCAGGACTGGACCGTCGGCGACGCGGACCTCAAGGGCGACGCCTACGAGGGGCTGCTCGCCAAGGGTGCCGAGGACACCAAGACCGGAGCCGGCCAGTACTTCACACCGCGCCCGCTCATCGACGCGATCGTCGAGGTGATGCGCCCCGGCCCCGAGGACACCATCACCGACCCCGCCTGCGGAACCGGCGGCTTCCTCATCGCCGCGCACTCCTACATCCGCAAGCACCACATGCGGGACCTCACCCGCGAGCAGCGCCTCGCACTCGGCGACGGCAAGATCTGGGGCAACGAACTCGTCCCCGGCACGGCCCGCCTCGCCGCGATGAACCTCCTGCTCCACGGCATCGGCAGCAGCGAGGGCAGGAGCCTGATCGATGTCGGCGACGCCCTCGCCACGAAGCCGGGCAACAAGCACGCGTCGCTCGTCCTCGCCAACCCGCCCTTCGGCAAGAAGTCGGCGATCACCATCATCGGCTCGGAAGGCAAGGCCGAGAAGGAGGACATCTCCTACGACCGTGACGACTTCCGCGCCACCACCACCAACAAGCAGCTCAACTTCCTTCAGCACATCATGTCGCTGACGGCCATCGACGGCCGGGCAGCGGTCGTCCTCCCCGACAACGTTCTCTTCGAGGGCGGCGCGGGCGAGAAGATCCGCCGACGTCTGCTCGACGAGTTCGACCTGCACACGATCCTGCGCCTGCCCACCGGCATCTTCTACGCGGGCGGCGTGAAGGCCAACGTCCTCTTCTTCGACAAGAAGACCCCTCGCGCGGACGGCAAGCCGCACACCACCCAGGTCTGGGTCTACGACTTCCGCACCGCCAAGCACTTCACCCTCAAGCAGCGCCCGCTGACCCGGGCCGACCTGGAGGATTTCGTCCAGGCGTACGGCGAGAAGCCCGCCGACCGGGTGGACACCTCCGCCGAGGACGGCGGCCGTTTCAAGGCATACACGTACGACGAGCTGATCAAGCGCGACAAGGTCAACCTCGACCTCACCTGGATGAAGGACCCGGCCCTGGAGGACGCCGACAGCCTTCTGCCGCCGGAGGTGATCGCCGCCGAGATCGTCCAGGACCTTCAGGCCGCACTCAGCGAGTTCGCCGCGATCGCCGAGGCGCTGGGCGGCGAGGTCCCGGCCGACGCGGAACCGGAATAGCCCCCGCCCCTCCTACACCGGACGGAACCGTCACCCATGTACGTCTCCCGCGTGCACGTCGAGAACATCAAGTCGTTCCATGGCCCGCGCGTCGTCGACCTGACACTGACCCGCCCGGACGGTTCCCACGCCGGCTGGACGGTTCTCGCGGGCCGGAACGGTTCGGGAAAGACGACACTGCTCCGAGCCCTGGCTCTTGCGCTGAGCGGCCCGGTGCCGGCGCGTGGCCTGGTCCAGAGCTTCGAGAACTGGGTCACGCGGGGGGCGGATTCGGGCACTGCCGAGGCAGAGGTCGTCAGGGACTGGTTCTTCGACAAGTTCACCGCCTCGGGGCGCACCCAGCACGAGTTCTGGACCGGGCTGCGATGGACCGCCCCCGCTGACGGTGCCGGAGGCCGCAGGAGTGCCCAGCCGGCCCTGGGAGAAATCAGGTACAACCCCAGAGCGCAGGGTGCCAGTCCTGCCCAGCGCGGCCCGTGGGCCGACAACCCGGTGGGCTGGTTCTGTGCCGCGTACGGGCCGTTCCGGCGCATGGCCGGGGGCTCGGGCGAGGTACAGCGGCTGATGCTGGCCTCCGGGCCGGTGGCCCGGCAGGCGGGCCTGTTCCACGAGGACGCCTCGCTGGCCGAAGGGGTCGCTTGGCTCATCGAGCAGCATCTGCGTGCGCTGGAAGGCAGGGAGGGCGCCGCAGAACTGAAGGCGTCGGCGCTCTCCGTTCTGGGCGACGGGCTTCTCCCGGACGGCTACCGCGTCGAAGAGGTGGACTCCGAGGGGCTGTGGGTCACTCGCGACGGTCACCGGTACCCCTTGCGCGAGATGAGCGACGGGTTCCGCACTGTGGCCGCGCTCGTTGTCGACCTCCTGAAGCAGATCCACGACACCTTCGGTGACGAGGTGTTCGGCGGAAACGGGGACGGACCCAGCCCCCTCCAGGTCCCCGGCGTTGTGATCATCGACGAGATCGACGCCCACCTCCACGTCTCCTGGCAGCGCCGCATCGGCCCCTGGCTGACCACGCACTTCCCGAACATCCAGTTCATCGTGACGACCCACAGCCCGTACATCTGCCAGGCGGCCGACCCCGGCGGCCTGATCCGCCTGCCGGGTGTGGACGAGGACGCCGCGCCCGAGGTGGTACCGGAGGAGCTGTACGAGCGTGTGGTGTACGGCAGCGGTGACGACGCCGTCCTCTCCGACCTCTTCGGCCTGGACACCCCGTACTCCGAGCGGGCCGAGCATGCCCGCGCCGAGTTCGTCGCGCTGGAGTCCAAGGTGTACGAGGGCGACACCTCGCCGGACACCGTCGCCCGCTACAAGACCTTGAAGGGCCTGCTCGCCAGCTCTCCCGCAGCGCGGGTGCTCGAAACGTCCGCTCAACTCCACCGCATCGCCGAGGAGATCGAGAACGGAGAGGTGGCCGAGGCGGAATGATCCGGCTGCAACGCACCGGCCTGCCCCCAGCCGTGGCAGCGCACTTAAAGACGTACACTCAGGAGATCGAGCAGACCGCAGAGTCGAAACGCAAGGCGAAAGCGCTGGATCTATGGGCTCATTCGACCGTGCGGAGACGCGTGCGAGAAGGCATCCTCGCCACCCTCGCGGACATGGCTCCCGGCCACCAGCGCTGCATGTACTGCGGTGACAGCCAGGGCACGGACATCGATCACTTCGAGCCGAAGAGCCTTGCCCCGCTGCGTACCTTCGAGTGGCTCAACCACCTACTGGCGTGCTCGTACTGCAACAGCAACCAGAAGCGGAACACCTTCCCCCGATCCGCGGAGGACGGCAGCCCGCTCCTCCTCGATCCCACACTTCAGGACCCGCTGGACCATCTGCGCCTGGTCCTGCCCCTGTGCACGTACAAGGGGCTGACGCCTCAAGGCGAGGCGTGCATAGACGTGTTCGGACTCAACTCACGCGGGGCCCTCGTCGACGGGCGCAGAACGGCTTATGGGACGGCCAAGCAGTCGGTCGAACTCTGGAGCATCGCCACGGACCGGGGCCAGCACGCCAAGGCGGCGGAAGTCGTCCGGCTGGCCTGGAACCGACCGCTCGCGGATGTCCTGGCCGGGATGTTCCATCAGTCCGGCCATCCGGCCGCGGATCTGCTCTTCGACGGCGAGGAGGAGACCTTGGGGCTGCTCAGGGACCAGGTCTTGCGTACGGCCTTTCTGGCACGAGCATGAAGCTGCCCCGGCGGTTCCGACCGGCGGGGCAGCGTGCGCGTCAGGCGGTGAGGTGTCCGTCCTTGACCGCCGCGACGAACGACGACCATCCGGCCAGCGAGAAGACGACGGCCGGACCGGTGGGGGCCTTGCTGTCGCGCACGGGGACCGAGGCGTAGCCATCGGCGACCTCAAGGCACTCGGCGTTGGCCCCGCCGCTGTAACTGGACTTGCGCCACCCGGTCAGGGGTGCGCTGTCAGCGATGGTGGGTTTGGTGCTGTGCATGTTCGTGTTCCTCCGCGATGGCCCTGACTAGCGCTACTGACTTCCGCCGTGGGGCAGCGTCGCCCAGGGCGAGACTGTAGGACGTGCGGCAGGCCGCGACCAGCGCCGGATCATCCATCAGACGCCCAGTGCGAAGCCCCTCAACCCATGCCACAGGAGCCGCGTCCGCGAAGGACAGCAGGTAGAGCATGCTTTCCATGAGAGCGTGCGCTCCCGTTGCGAGAGTCAGCACATGCAGACGCAGACGACCAGCATCGGCCATGTCCGCGATTTTATGCAGTTGTTCTGCCATCACCAGCGGCCCGCCGACGCATCGCCTGAGCGCGGCCTCGTCGAGCAGCGTCCAGACTACTGGCGCCGTCGGCTGGTCGAGCAGCTGACTGCGTCGGGCGCGACTGACGACCAACTCGTCAAGTTCCTCCGCGCGGTAATTCGGGCGGTATGCCTCGAACACCGCTCGGGAGTACTCCTTCGTCTGGAGCAGGCCCGGGATGAGAGCGGCGCCGTACTGACGGATTTCCGTAGCCTCGCGCTCCAACTCGGTGACGTCCACGAAGTAGTGGGCGAATTTCGTGTCCAGGTCCTCCAGCCACCGCGCGAAGAACCCGTCCGTACCCAATGCGCGGTCGATCCGCTGGGCGTCCTCCGGAGTCGGCAGTCGCCGCCCCGCTTCGTAGTGGCTGATGAGTGTGGGCGAGCAGACGATGATCTCGCTCAGGGCTTCCTGGGTCAGCCCGACGGCCAGCCGCCGCAGCCGCAGCTCCTCGCCGTACTTCTCCCGCGGTGTGCGCGGTGTTCGCTCCGTCCTCATGCGGTCCCCAACTCCTCTTCCTGACCGACGCGCTGTCATCCCCGCCCCCCTGGCAGCGTAACGACGCGCGACCCCACTCTGTGATGGGTTCGCTACAGAAAGAAGGCAGGCTGACATGGAGCACGTAACCGCCCGGCCACCGAACGCCGAGGCTCCCGCGATGCGGCTGCTGCCGTGGACGGGAGAGGGTGGCAAACCCTGCTACCTCGTCGTCGGCGACGGCACCGGACCCGTGTCGCGGATGGCCGACGAAACAGAGGACGTCCAGCTCGACATGGCGGGTGAACTGCTCGGCCATGCCGACGATCTACTGGCCGACCGCCGGACCACGTCCCCGCAGATCCGCTTTCTCGCCGAGCGGCTGACCGAGTCGCTGCGCCAGGTCGTACGCGTCGCGGAGAGCCGGGGATTGCGACTCGACGCGGCCTCGCCGGACCGTTCCGGCCCACGTTCGGAGTGACGCGAACCGGACGTTGGAGTTCCATGAGTCGGATCATGGCTTGACTGGCTCCCGTGCTGTCGCCAAGCCTGTTGGGGCAGCTCGGAGAAGACCGAGTGGATCTTTCGACAGCACGGGGGCTTCCGGATGGCCATTCCCAGGCCGCGCAGCAGCCAGTTCGAGGCGTTCACCACGAACATCGCCTATGCGCGCAAGATGGTGGACGCGGGGCGCTATCTGGCGCCCTTCCAGCCGGCGACGGTGGACGTGGACGACTTCTACCGCGCCGCCTGGGTGCAGGCCGTGGCCGCCATCGACCACTGGTTCCACGAGGAGTTGTTCCGGCGCGTCGCCGAACTGGCCGCGAAGGACAGCCCGGACATGCCGCAGCGACTCCGGAACTACGAGATTCCTCTTCACCGGGTCGAAGCGGTGAGGCGCGGTGACGCCGAGCTGGCCGAGGTGGTCGTCGAACACGTCAAGGAGAAATGGGGCAATGCCTCGCTCCAGAATCCGGCCAAGATCTCCGAAGCCTTGAAGCTGATCACCGACGTGAACATCTGGCAGGGTGCGGCCAAGCAGATCAGTGCTTGGCACGGCAACCGTACGACGTACACCGAGAAGACGCTCAAGAGCCGGTTCGCGGCCATCACGGACCGTCGCAACAGGATCGCGCACGATGCGGACCTGGTGGACGGGGACCTCAAGCAGCGACGGCCCATCACCGAGCACGACGTCACGGACGCGATCAACTGGATTGACCGCATCGCCCTGGCCGTGGCGCACGTACTCGACGAGCAGGCCGATCAGCGCCGAGGTGTGCCCGGCGCGGGGGCAAGGTCCTCGTAAGCCTCCCTCGCGTCCATCAGTTCCGGCAGATGTGCCGCCGCCCACGCGCAGCAGGCGGCCATCGGGGCGAGCAAGGTGCGGCGCACGCGCTGCTGGACGGCCTGCCCCGGGCCGGGGCAGGCCGGCTGGTTCTCATCGGGATCGGGGGCGTGGTGGAGACCGCGCCCGGGGTGGCGGTCCGCGATGCCCGCATCGCTCGCTGACCGCGGTCGCCGCCTGACCGCTCCCGAACGGGCTGTCGTACCCACCCGGTAACGTCACGGGTATGTCCACCTTGCCGAACATGGCCGTCCTCGAAGGTGTGCTGGAGCGCATCACGTACGCCAACGAGGAGAACGGATACACGGTCGCGCGCGTCGACACCGGTCGCGGTGCGGGCGATCTGCTGACCGTGGTCGGTTCGCTCCTCGGTGCGCAGCCCGGTGAGTCGCTGCGGATGGAGGGGCGCTGGAGCTCGCACTCGCAGTACGGCAAGCAGTTCACCGTCGAGAACTACACGACGATCCTGCCCGCCACCATCCAGGGCATCCGCCGCTATCTCGGCTCCGGGCTGATCAAGGGCATCGGCCCGGTGATGGCCGACCGGATCACCACTCACTTCGGCGTCGACACCCTCGACATCATCGAGAACGAACCGAAGCGGCTCGTCGAGGTCCCCGGTCTCGGCCCCAAGCGCACGAAGATGATCGCCGCCGCGTGGGAGGAGCAGAAGGCGATCAAGGAGGTGATGGTCTTCCTCCAGGGCGTCGGCGTCTCCACCTCCATCGCCGTCCGCATCTACAAGAAGTACGAGGACGCCTCGATCTCCGTCGTGAAGAACCAGCCCTACCGGCTGGCCGCCGACGTCTGGGGCATCGGCTTCCTCACCGCCGACAAGATCGCCCAGGCGGTGGGCATTCCGCACGACAGCCCGGAGAGGGTCAAGGCCGGGCTCCAGTACGCACTGTCGCAGTCCACCGACCAGGGGCACTGCTTCCTCCCGGAGGAGCGGCTGATCGCGGACGGCGTGAAGCTGCTCCAGGTCGACACGGGGCTGGTCATCGAGTGCCTCGCCGAACTGGCCGAGGACCCGGAGGGGGTCGTACGGGAGAAGGTGCCGTCGCCCGAGGGCGGCGAGCTCGTCACCGCCGTCTACCTGGTGCCCTTCCACCGTGCCGAGATCGCCCTCGCCGCCCAGGTCCAGCGGCTGCTGCGGACGCCCGAGGAGCGGATGCCGGCCTTCGCGGACGTGGACTGGGCCAAGGCGCTGGCCTGGCTCGCCACGCGTACGGGGGCGGATCTGGCGCCCGAGCAGGAGGCGGCGGTCCGGCTCGCGCTCAGCCGGAAGGTCGCGGTGCTGACGGGTGGGCCCGGCTGCGGGAAGTCGTTCACCGTCCGGTCGATCGTGGAGCTGGCGCGGGCCAAGAAGGCCAAGGTGGTGCTGGCCGCGCCGACCGGGCGGGCGGCCAAGCGGCTCTCCGAGCTGACCGGGGCCGAGGCGTCCACCGTGCACCGGCTGCTCGAACTGAAGCCGGGCGGCGACGCCGCGTACGACCGGGACCGCCCGCTGGACGCCGATCTGGTCGTCGTCGACGAGGCGTCCATGCTGGATCTGCTGCTCGCCAACAAGCTGCTGAAAGCGGTGGCACCCGGTGCCCATCTGCTGCTCGTCGGGGACGTCGACCAGCTGCCGTCGGTCGGCGCGGGGGAGGTGCTGCGCGATCTGCTCGCCGACGGCAGCCCCGTTCCCGCGGTCCGGCTCACCACGATCTTCCGTCAGGCCCAGCAGTCCGGTGTCGTCACCAACGCCCACCGGATCAACTCCGGCGTGCCGCCCCTCACTCAGGGCCTCAAGGACTTCTTCCTCTTCGTGGCGGACGAGACGGAGGACGCCGGCGTGCTCGCGGTGGACGTCGCGGCCCGTCGTATTCCCGCCAAGTTCGGCCTCGACGCGCGGCGCGACGTACAGGTCCTCGCCCCGATGCACCGGGGCCCGGCCGGTGCGGGCACGCTCAACGGACTCCTCCAGCAGGCCATCACCCCGGGCCGCCCGGACCTCCCCGAGAAGCGGTTCGGCGGCCGGGTCTTCCGGGTCGGCGACAAGGTCACCCAGATCCGCAACAACTACGACAAGGGGGAGAACGGCGTCTTCAACGGCACGGTCGGCGTCGTCACCGCCCTCGACCTGGACGAACAGAAGCTGACGGTTCTCACCGACGAGGACGAGGAGATCGGCTACGACTTCGACGAGCTGGACGAGCTGTCCCATGCGTACGCCATGACGATCCACCGCTCCCAGGGCAGCGAGTACCCGGCCGTCGTCATCCCCGTCACCAAGAGCGCCTGGATGATGCTCCAGCGCAACCTGCTGTACACCGCCGTGACCAGGGCCAAGAAGCTCGTCGTGCTGGTCGGCTCACGGCAGGCGATCGGCCAGGCGGTCCGCACGGTTTCCGCAGGCAGGCGCTGTACGGCGCTGGATTACCGGCTGTCGGGCGGCTCGGACGGAGGATCGGCGGAAAAATGATCGATCAAATCGGTGGGAAACATCACGCAGCCCTTCCAGAACCGGGACCGAGGGGGCAGGATGAGTAGGCTCGCGGCACTCAGTGCCGCGAGTAGGTCCAATGGACGACCCCGAGTGCACTCTCCTGAGCCAAATGGGGGAGGGTGGAGACAGTCAGGGAACCTCGAAGAAGAGGCACTACGTCGGTGAGGGATGACGTGAGCGACAACTCTGTAGTACTGCGGTACGGCGACGGCGAGTACACCTACCCGGTGATCGACAGCACCGTCGGCGACAAGGGCTTCGACATCGGGAAGCTCCGGGCCAATACCGGTCTCGTGACGCTGGACAGCGGATATGGCAACACCGCGGCATATAAATCCGCCATCACCTACCTCGACGGTGAGCAGGGCATCCTGCGCTACCGCGGCTACCCCATCGAGCAGCTCGCCGAGCGCTCGACGTTCCTCGAGGTCGCGTACACGCTCATCAACGGCGAGCTTCCCAAGGTCGACGAGCTGTCGACCTTCAAGAACGAGATCACCCAGCACACGCTGCTGCACGAGGACGTCAAGCGCTTCTTCGACGGCTTCCCGCGCGACGCCCACCCGATGGCCATGCTGTCCTCGGTCGTCAGCGCGCTGTCCACGTTCTACCAGGACAGCCACAACCCGTTCGACGAGGAGCAGCGCCACCTCTCGACGATCCGGCTGCTCGCCAAGCTCCCGACGATCGCGGCGTACGCCTACAAGAAGTCGATCGGCCACCCCTTCGTCTACCCGCGCAACGACCTCGGGTACGTCGAGAACTTCCTGCGCATGACCTTCTCGGTCCCCGCCCAGGAGTACGACCTGGACCCGGTCGTCGTCTCCGCGCTCGACAAGCTGCTCATCCTGCACGCGGACCACGAGCAGAACTGCTCGACCTCCACCGTGCGTCTGGTCGGCTCCTCGCAGGCGAACATGTTCGCCTCCATCTCCGCCGGCATCTCGGCGCTGTGGGGCCCGCTGCACGGTGGCGCCAACCAGTCGGTGCTGGAGATGCTCGAAGGCATCCAGGCCAACGGCGGCGATGTCGACTCCTTCATCAACAAGGTGAAGAACAAGGAGGACGGCGTCCGGCTGATGGGCTTCGGCCACCGCGTCTACAAGTCCTTCGACCCGCGCGCCAAGATCATCAAGGCCGCCGCCCACGACGTGCTGTCCGCGCTCGGCAAGTCCGACGAGCTGCTCGACATCGCGCTGAAGCTGGAGGAGCACGCGCTCTCCGACGAGTACTTCGTCTCGCGCAACCTCTACCCGAACGTGGACTTCTACACGGGTCTGATCTACCGGGCCATGGGCTTCCCGACCGAGATGTTCACCGTGCTCTTCGCGCTCGGCCGCCTCCCCGGCTGGATCGCCCAGTGGCACGAGATGATCAAGGAGCCGGGTTCCCGCATCGGCCGCCCGCGCCAGATCTACACCGGCGAGGTCCTGCGCGACTTCGTCCCGGTCGAGGCCCGCTGAGCCTCGTAACACCCTCGCACGACCCCGGCCGACGAGGCCGGTCGACTTCGCCCCGCGTACCGCGCTTTCGCACAGAGCGCGGTGTACGGGGCGATTTGCGTGCCCGGCGGCGGGCTGACCGTCGAGCGGCCGTGCCCGGCGGCGGGCTGACCGTTGAGCGGCAGAGAGAAGCGCCTCGCCATCGATCCCCCCACGGGCCGACAGCGAGGCGCTTCCCATGTCCCGGAGCGGATTCCCCCCACGGGATCCGGCCGGGCGTCTGTGGGAGCCGGAGCTCCTGCGTTCCTCGACTAGCTGTGAACTGCGCTCTTCACTTGTCGTCCTGCTCGTGCGATCTGCCGGGGTACGTACGCACGGGAGGGCCGCTCAAAGCTCCCCGGTGCACGTGCCCCGGCCAACGCTTGCCCGGAGCGTCCCCCAAGACACTCCGACGGACATCCCCCAAGACATCCTTGGCATCGCACTCTTAGACTCACGAACCCGCCGGATGGTTACCCTGAAATCCATGTGATCTGGATCTCTTTGTGGAAATTACGTGAAGGCGCGCAACCGCAGGCTGTTCGTCACGACGAAGACCGATGAGAACGCCATCGCCGCTCCCGCAATCATAGGGTTGAGCAGGCCAAATGCCGCAAGGGGCAAGGCGGCCACGTTATAGCCGAATGCCCAGAAGAGATTGCCCCTGATGGTGGTCAGGGTGCGCCGGGACAGCCGGATCGCATCGGCGGCCACCTTGAGATCTCCACGAACCAGGGTGAGATCGCTCGCCTCGATCGCGGCGTCCGTGCCGGTCCCCATCGCCAGGCCGAGGTCGGCGGTGGCGAGGGCGGCGGCGTCGTTGACCCCGTCGCCGACCATGGCGACCGAGCGGCCCTCGGCCCGCAAACGCTCGATGACGTGCACCTTCTCCTCGGGCAGGACCTCGGCGTGGACCTCGTCGATCCCCACGGCACGGGCCACGGCGTCGGCCACGGCACGGTTGTCGCCGGTCAGCAGAACGGGACTCAGGCCGAGGGCACGGAGATCGGCGACGGCCTCCGCGCTGGTGTCCTTGACCGCGTCGGCGACTTCGAGCACGGCTCGTGCCTGGCCGTCCCAGGCGACGGCGATGGCCGTCCGGCCGGCGGCCTCCGCCGCGGCCTTGCGCCGGGCCAGTTCGACCGGGAGGTGGATCTCCCGTTCGGCGAGGAGCTGTTCGCGGCCGACGAGGACGGCGTGGCCCTCGACGACGCCCTGGACGCCGAGGCCGGCGATGTTGGTGAAGTCCTCGGGGGTGGGCAGGGGTGCGTCGGTGCGTTCGGCGGCTCCGGCGGCGACGGCCTGGGCGATGGGGTGCTCGGAGGAGTGTTCCAGGGCGCCGGCGAGGCGCAGTACGTCGGTCTCGTCGGTGTTCTCGGCGGTGTGGACGTCGAGGAGGGTCATGCGGCCGGTGGTGATGGTGCCGGTCTTGTCCAGGACGATCGTGTCGACGCGGCGGGTGGTCTCCAGGACTTCGGGGCCCTTGATCAGGATGCCGAGCTGGGCGCCGCGTCCGGTGCCGACCATGAGGGCGGTGGGGGTGGCGAGGCCCAGGGCGCAGGGGCAGGCGATGATCAGTACGGCCACGGCGGCGGTGAAGGCGGCGGTCACGTCGTTCGTGACGAGCAGCCACACGGCCAGGGTGACGAGCGCGATCACCAGCACCACGGGGACGAAGACCGCGGAGATCCGGTCGGCGAGGCGCTGCACCTCCGCCTTGCCGTTCTGCGCGTCCTCAACGAGCTTCGCCATCCGGGCCAGCTGGGTGTCGGCGCCGATCCGGGTGGCCTCGACGACGAGCCGGCCGCCCGCGTTGAGCGTGGCCCCGGTGACGAAGTCGCCGACGCCGACCTCCACGGGCATGGACTCACCGGTGAGCATCGAGGCGTCCACGGCCGAGGTGCCCTCGACGACGGTGCCGTCGGTGGCGATCTTCTCGCCGGGGCGGACGACGAAGCGGTCGCCCATGGAGAGCCGGGCGACGGGGACGCGTACCTCCGTACCGTCGCGCAGGACGGAGACCTCCTTCGCGCCCAGGTGCATCAGCGCGCGCAGGGCGGAACCGGCCTTCCGCTTGGACCTCGCCTCCAGATAGCGGCCCAGCAGGATGAAGGTGACGACCCCGGCCGCGACCTCCAGATAGATGGTGGACGAGGCGCCGTCGCGCGAGACGGTGAGGTCGAAGCCGTGGCGCATTCCGGCCATGCCCGCGTCCCCGAGGAAGAGCGCCCACAGGGACCAGCTGAAGGCGGCCAGCGTGCCGATCGAGACCAGGGTGTCCATGGTGGCCACGCCGTGCCGGAGGTTGGTCCAGGTCGCACGGTGGAAGGACAGCCCGCCCCAGACGACGACGGGAGCGGCGAGGGTGAGCGAGAGCCACTGCCAGTAGTCGAACTGGAGGGCCGGGACCATCGCGAGCACGACGACGGGGACGGCCAGTACGGCCGAGACGGTCAGGCGCTGCCGCAGCGAGGCGAGGGCCTGGGCGGCGGCGCGCTCTTCGGGGTCCTCGTCCCCGGTGTCGGGCCGGGCCTCGTCCGTGGCCGGTGACGGGGCGGGCGGGGGTGGTTCGGGGTGGTGGACCGGCTGTGCCGTGTAGCCGGTCTTCTCGACCGTGGCGATCAGGTCCGCGAGCCCCGTTCCCGGGCCGAAGGCGACCTTGGCCTTCTCGGTGGCGTAGTTGACGGTGGCGGTGACGCCGTCCATCCGGTTGAGCTTCTTCTCGACGCGGGCCGCGCAGGAGGCGCAGGTCATACCGCCGATCGTGAGTTCAGCGGTCGAACCCTCCACCACCCGGGTTCCGGCCTCTGTTGCGCTGTGCATGTCCGAACTCCTGAAATGCCGACCGGGCCGTGCCCCACCAGTATCTGCTGGTCGGTCCGGCCCGGTGACAAAGGGGGGCGATGCGGGTGCATCCGGCGTATCGGGGCATGCCCCGACGGTGTTCAGGCCCGGCCGACGAGCTCGTAGCCCGCCTCGTCGACCGCGGCGCGCACGGCCTCGTCGGCCGGCGGGGCCACGGAGACCACGGTCACCCGGCCGGTGGAGGCCACGGCCTTCACCGAGGTGACACCCTCGATGCCGGAGATCTCCTCGGAGATGGCCCCCTCGCAGTGTCCGCAGGTCATGCCGGACACCTGGTAGACGGTGGTCACGCCGCCCGCCTGTGCACCGGCGTCCGCACCGTCGTGGCAGGAGCCGCTGGGCGAGCAGCAGGAACCGGTGGCCTGGGGGAGCTGGGTCTCGGTGGTCATGATGTTCTCCTCTTCGGCGAGCGCAAAGTGTTGTGGCGTCGGGGCCCTGGGATGAGCCCGGTGCGCCCAACGCATTCCACACTATACCCCTAGGGGGTATGAATGCGAGCGCCCTGCCGACCGCTCGCCCCGGAGGTTCGCGCGCTGCGGGCCAGCGACCGCAGCCAGGCCAGGGCGATGAGCGTGATCACGACGATGCCGCCGACCGAGAAGAGCGTGAACAGATGCTGCTGCTCGTCGGTGGGGGCCGGGATGTAGCCCTGCGCGAAGAGCGCACGGCTCAGGCCCGTGTCGGTGATCCTGGCGACCAGCCAGATCGCGATGCCGTGCATCGAGTCCCAGAGCGAGTGCAGCACGGCGACGCCGAGATAGGTGCCGATCACCGGCGCGGCGAAGCGGAATCGCCCGTTCGGCTTCCGGAACGAGAGAAGTACGCCACCGGCGATCGCGGTCCACAGCCCGTGTCCGAACGGTGCGAGCACCCCGCGCAGCACCTCGGTCTCCAGCAGGGCGCGCAGGTCGATGCCCTTCAGGGTGACGGCGGCGTTGAAGGCGTAGCCCGCGCTCTCGAAGGCGGCGAACCCGAATCCGACCGTCGCACCGAGCACCAGCCCGGCTCGCATGCCGTGGATGCCGGGGTGGCGCCGGAGCACGAACATCAGCGCCAGGAGCTTCACGGCCTCCTCGATCAGGCCGACGCCGAGGAAAACCCAGATGGACGGGTGCAGCAGATAGGTCTCCATGGCGGAGGCGCCGAGCACGCCCAGGATTCCGCCCGTCAGGAAGGAGCCGAGGATGAGGCCCACGCCGAGGTCGCGGCCGTGCCGTTCGTACGCCCACAGGACGAAGACGGCCGGGACCAGGAAGCTGCCGAGCAGGATCAGGGTCGGCAGCAGGTTGGTGTTGAGGGTGGCGTACGTGACGACCGCGGTCAGCAGCCAGAGGGCCGCGCCGCCCCACAGGCACCGCTTCCAGAGTCCGGGCCGTGGCTGCGGCGGGGCCGGTGGCCCCTGAGGGGGCGGCGCGGGCGGTGGCTGCCAGGCGTTCGACGGGGTGGCGGATGGCGGGCTGCCGGGATCGCTGTGCCAGTTCACGCGGACTCCCTTTATATCTCGTACATATCTCCTAATTTTTCCGAATCCTATGGTGTGTGGCGGTGTGCGGCATTCGGGCGAAGGTCCCGTACGGGGGCTCGCCCCCGTACGGGACCGGAAAGAGGGGCGGGTTACGGGAAGGGCAGCGGGGTCACGTCGTTCGGGCCCGCGTGCCAGAGCGCCCACCAGGTGGCCGGGGTGACGCGGCCGTCCGGCAGGAGCGGCGGGTGGTCCGCCTGGAAGCGCTGCACGGCGACGAGCGTCTCGGGCCCGAACGTCCCGTCCACCGCGGACCAGCGCAGATAGTGGCGGTTGGCCAGCAGGCACTGCACCTGGGAGACCCGGTCGCCCTGCTCGCCGAAGGTGGTCGCCCGGTCTCCGTCGTAGAAGGCGCAGACCGGGCTGGAGCCGGGCGGTGGCGCCGGGTTGTTCTCGTCGGCCGCGGCCCCCGGTGCCTGGGCGAGGGCGACGATCAGGGCGGCGGCGGCCAGGGCGGCCGCTGTCAGCGCCGGGGTCGCGGCCGTCCTGCGGGACGACAGCATCTTGTGCACCATGGTGAGCTGCTCCTTGTGCGGTGGGGTGGCGTACGGCGGCGGGGCGCGACCGGGGCCGCGTTCCGGCTTCTCACCGAGGACAACACCGCACGGTGCCCCTGCGTCACTTCTCCGGGTCGTTCGGCGTGTCCGGGTGCGCCGGACCCCCGCACGAGCGGAGGAACTCCCGGGTGCGGCGGGCGATGGGGAGGGGCCTGTCGGGCGGGCACGGGTACATGTCCTGCTCGACGATGGCGAACAGATCGACGTCCAGTGCGCGGGCGGCGGCCAGCACGGGTTCCAGCGCGGGCACCCCGCCCGGCGGTTCGCACATCACCCCGCGCGCCACGGCCGGCCCGAACGGCACCCCGTCCGCCACCACTTGGGCCAGGATCTCCGGGTCGACCTGCTTGAGGTGCAGATAGCCGATCCGTTCGCCGTAGGTCTCGATCAGTCTGACGCTGTCGCCGCCGCAGTAGGCGTAGTGCCCGGTGTCGAGGCAGAGCGAGACGAGGTCGGGATCGGTGGCGTCGAGGAGGCGGCTCACGTTCGCCTCGGTGTCGACATGGGTGTCGGCATGCGGATGGACGACGACACGCAGCCCGAAACGGTCCTGCACCTCGCGGCCCAGCCGCTCCGTCTGGGTGGTGAGGTGGCGCCACTGTTCGGCCGTGAGCTCGCGGTCCTCCAGTACCTCGCCCGTTCTGTCGTCGCGCCAGAACGAGGGGATGACGACCAGATGCCCGGCGCCCATCGCCCGGGTGAGTGCCGCGATGCCGGCGACATGCTCCCAGGTCCGGTCCCAGACGTCCGGGCCATGGTGCAATCCGGTGAAAACCGTTCCGGCCGAGACCGAGAGCCCGCGGCGGCGGGTCTCGTCTGCGAGGCGGGCCGGGTCGGTCGGCAGGTACCCGTACGGGCCGAGCTCGATCCACTCGTAACCCGCCGCGGAGACCTCGTCGAGGAAGCGCTGCCACGGCACCTGGAGCGGATCGTCGGCGAACCACACCCCCCACGAGTCGGGTGCCGAACCGATGCGGATACGGGCCGGGGCCCCTGCGGAGGAGGTCATGACGTCCAGATTTCCGGCCGGGGGAGCGGGTGTCAATCGTTCGTCCTTATGTCCGGACAAAGGATTGACAGGGTTCCGGGGGAGGGCTAGACCTGGGGCAGTCACCCCGGACGGCGGTCGAAGGGATGGTTATGCCTGAGCGGTACGACGTCATCACCATGGGCCGCATCGGTGTGGATCTCTACCCCCTGCAGACCGGTCTGCCACTCGCCCGCGTCGAGACCTTCGGGAAGTTCCTCGGCGGCTCACCGTCCAATGTCGCCGTCGCGGCGGCCCGGCTCGGCCTGCGGGCGGCGGTGGTGACGCGGACGGGACGGGACGCCTTCGGGGAGTATCTCCACCACCAGCTGCGGGAGTTCGGGGTGGACGACCGGTGGGTGACGCCCGTCGACGCGTATCCGACACCGGTCACCTTCTGCGAGATCTTCCCGCCCGACGACTTCCCCCTCTACTTCTACCGGCAGCCCACGGCCCCCGATCTGGAGATCCACACCTCGGAACTGGACCTCGGAGCGATCCGGTCCGCCCGGGTCTTCTGGATGACCGGCACCGGGCTGTGCGCCGAACCGAGCCGGACCGCGACTCTTGCCGCACTGCGCGCCCGCGACCGCTGCGGCATCACCGTCTTCGACCTCGACTGGCGCCCGATGTTCTGGGACACCGCGGAAGACGCGTCGGAAAACGCCCCTGCCGCCCTCTACCGGGAGGCCCTCGCCCTCGCCACCGTCGCCGTCGGCAACCTCGACGAGTGCGAGATCGCGACCGGTGAGCGCGAACCGCACGCGGCCGCCCGCGCCCTCATCGCCGCGGGCGCCGAACTCGCCGTCGTCAAACAGGGACCAGGGGGCGTGCTCGCCGTCCACCGC
The DNA here is from genome assembly GCF_053594575.1 of Streptomyces sp. NPDC001880. Taxonomy (NCBI): domain Bacteria; kingdom Bacillati; phylum Actinomycetota; class Actinomycetes; order Kitasatosporales; family Streptomycetaceae; genus Streptomyces; species Streptomyces sp. NPDC001880. Next base: position 14,051 of record NZ_JBSFET010000036.1, on the reverse strand, counting down.
GACGGCCCGGTGGCCGAAGTGCCGCCGCTGCCCGTCGAAGTGGTCAACGGCCTCGGCGCCGGCGACGCCTTCGGCGGGGCGCTCTGCCACGGACTCCTCGCGGGCTGGGAGACCGGGCGCATCATGCGGTACGCCAACGCCGCGGGGGCCATCGTCGCCTCCCGGCTCGCCTGCTCCTCCGCCATGCCGTTCCCGTACGAAGTCGAAGCGGCCCTGACCGAAGGCGCCGTCACCTCCCGCCCCACCGGAGCCACCCCATGACACCCCCGGCCTCCTCCGTCTCCGAACTCGTCCAGTTGCGCATGCGCCACCCCGAAGCCGTCGCCGAAGCCGCAGCGCGACGCCGCAGACGCCCCCTGATCGGCCGCGGCGGACGGCTGATGATCATCGCGGCGGACCATCCGGCCCGGGGCTCCCTCGCCGTGGGCGACCGCGCACTGGCCATGGCCAACCGCTTCGAGCTGCTGGAACGGCTCCGGCTGGCCCTCTCCCGCCCCGGCGTCGACGGGGTGCTCGCCACCGCCGACATCCTCGACGACCTGCTGCTCCTCGGGGCCCTGGAGAACAAGGTCGTCATCGGCTCGATGAACCGCGGCGGACTCGCGGGCGCGGCCTTCGAACTCGACGACCGGTTCACCGGCCACCGCCCCGAGGACCTCGCCCGCCTCCGTTTCGACGCGGGCAAACTGCTGCTGCGCATCGACTACGACGACCCCGGCTCGCTCGACACCATGCATGCCACCGCCCGCGCCATCGACGCCATGGCCGCGCACCGGCTGCCGGTCTTCGTCGAACCGTTCCTCTGCCGCCGCACCGGCGGCCAGGTCCGCAACGACCTCGGCGCGGAGGCGGTCACCACCTCGATCGCCATCGCGTCCGGGCTGGCCGGGACGTCCGCGTACACCTGGCTCAAGGTCCCCGTCACCGAGAACCCGGACGACATGGCCCGGGTGATGGAGGCGTCGACGCTGCCCGCGGTGCTGCTGGGCGGGGAGGTGGGCGACGACCTGGACGGGGCGTTCGAGAGATGGCGCACCGCGCTGCGGCTGCCGACCGTCCAGGGCCTGGTGGTGGGGCGTTCGCTGCTCTACCCGGCCGACGGAGAGGTGGCCGCGGCGGTCGACACGGCCGTTTCGCTGCTGGAGCCGAGAGGGACGGTGCCGGGAGGAAAGGGGCGGAGAGGGACGGGGCCGGAAGAGAGGAGGCCGGGAGCATGACGACGACCGACGACGGATCGCCGTACCACCTGAAAGCCGGGAGCACCGCGAGCGGCCCGTACACCCTCGACATCGATCCGGAGCGGGCCGGCTGGGACCGGTCGAGCCTGCGCGTCCTGGAGCTTTCGCCCGGTGGAGTTCACACACTGGTCACCGGGGAGAGCGAGTGGATCGTTCTGCCATTGACCGGTGGCTGTACGGTGCACTCCTCAGGTGGGATCTTTGAACTGCTGGGCCGGGAAAGCGTGTTCAGCGGGGTATCCGACTTCGCTTACGTACCGCGTGACACCCGGGCACAGATCACCTCCGGCGCAGGAGGCCGCTTCGCCCTGGCAGGAGCGAAGTGCGAGCGACGACTCCCCGCTCGCTACGGCCCCGCGCCGGAGGTCCCCGTCGAGCTGCGCGGCACCGGGAACTGCTCCCGCCAGGTCAACAACTTCGCCGCCGCCGACACCTTCGCATGCGACCGGCTGATCGCCGTCGAGGTCCTCACTCCCGGCGGCAACTGGTCGTCCTACCCGCCGCACAAGCACGACGAGCACCGCCCCGGCGCCGAGTCCGTGCTGGAGGAGATCTACTACTTCGAGGTGGAGCACGACGGCCTCGGCTACCACCGGGTCTCGCCGTCCCGCGACGGCGGTACCGACCTCCTCGCCGAGGTCCGGGGCGGCGACGCGGTCCTGATCCCCGACGGCTGGCACGGCCCCTCCATCGCCTCGCCCGGCCGCACCCTCTACTACCTCAATGTGATGGCGGGCCCGGGGGAGCACCGGGAGTGGCTGATCACCGACCATCCCGACCACGGCTGGATCCGCGACACCTGGCCCGCGCAGCCGGTGGACCCCAGACTCCCCTTCTACGGGACGGAGGAACGCCCATGAGTACCCGTCACCTCACCACGGCGCAGGCCCTGATGACCTTCCTGTCCCGCCAGTACACCGAGCGCGACGGCCGGCGCCGACGCCTGATCGGTGCCACCTGGGGGATCTTCGGTCACGGCAACGTCGCCGGGATCGGCCAGGCCCTCGTCGAGTCCGGCCGTGCGATGCCCTACCTCCAGGGCCGCAACGAACAGGCCATGGTGCACGCCGCCGTCGGCTACGCCCGCCAGTCGGGCCGGCTCTCCACGCACGCCGTCACCACCTCCATCGGCCCCGGCGCCACCAACCTCGTCACCGGCGCCGCCCTCGCCACCGTCAACCGCCTCCCCGTCCTCCTCCTGCCCGGGGACACCTTCGCGACCCGGCCCGCCGACCCGGTGCTCCAGCAGCTGGAGGTCCCGGCCGCGGGCGATGTCTCCGTCAACGACTGCCTGCGCCCCGTCTCCCGCTACTTCGACCGGATCACCCGCCCCGAGGCCCTGGTCCCGGCCGCCCTCCAGGCCATGCGGACCCTGACCGACCCGGCGGAGACCGGTGCCGTGACGCTCGCGCTGCCGCAGGACGTGCAGGCCCAGGCGTACGACTGGCCGGAGGAGTTCTTCGCCGAGCGCGTCTGGTACGTACGCCGCCCCGCCCCCGACCCGTACGAACTCGACCGGGCGGTCCGGGCGGTGCGCACCGCCCGCCGGCCGCTGATCGTGGCGGGCGGCGGGATCCACCACAGCGCCGCCGAGGAGACCCTCGCCGCGTTCGCCGCCGCCACCCGCATCCCCGTCGCATCCACCCAGGCCGGCAAGGGCTCGCTGCGCCATGACCATGTGGCCGATGTCGGCGGCATCGGCCACACCGGCACCGCGACCGCCGACGAGCTGGCCCGCTCCGCCGACCTGGTCATCGGCATCGGCACCCGCTACTCCGACTTCACCACCGCCTCCGCCACGCTCTTCTCGAACCCGGCGGTCCGCTTCCTCAACGTCAACATCACCGGCTTCGACGCCCACAAGCTCGGCGCCCTCCCGCTCGTAGCCGACGCCCGCGCCGCCCTCGAAGCCCTCACCGCCGCCCTCGCCGCCCGCAACCACCGCGTCGACCCCGCCTACGAGACGGAGTACACCGACGCCAAGGAGCGGTGGGAGCAGCGCGTCACCTCCGCGTTCACCGCCCAGGACCCGCACGCCAGGCCCACCCAGGCCCAGGTCCTCGGCCTCCTCGACGCCCTCGTCACCGAGGACGACATCCTCATCAACGCGGCCGGTTCGCTCCCCGGCGACCTGCACAGGCTCTGGCGGGCCCGCTCCCCGCAGCAGTACCACGTGGAGTACGGCTACTCCTGCATGGGCTACGAGATCCCGGCCGCGATCGGCGTCCAGCTGGCCGCCCCCGGCCGGCCCGTCTGGGCCCTGGTCGGCGACGGCACGTACCTGATGAACCCCACCGAGATCGTCACCGCCGTCCAGCAGGAACTCCCCGTGAAGCTGGTCGTCCTGCAGAACCACGGCTACGCGTCCATCGGCGGCCTCTCCGAGCAGGTCGGCGCCGAGCGCCTCGGCACCGCCTACCGGCACCGCGCCGCGGACGGAACGTTCACCGGACCCCCGCTCCCCGTCGATCTCGCGGCCAACGCGGGGTCGCTCGGCATGCGGGTGCTGCGCGCCAAGACCGTGCGTGACCTGCGCGAAGCCCTCGCCGAGGCGCGCGCGGCGGACCGTCCCACTTGTGTCTACGTCGAGACCGAAACGGCAGACACAGTGTCGGGCCCCCCTCCGGCGCAGGCATGGTGGGATGTTCCCGTAGCCGAAACGGCCGCCCGGCCGTCGGCCGTGAAAGCCCGGGAAGAGTACGACCGCCACGTCGCCGACCGACGCCACCACCTCTGAAGGAGTTCTGTCATGAAGACCGTCAACCACTGGATCGGTGGCAAGACCGTCGAGGGCGCGTCGGGCAACTACGGCCCGGTCACCGACCCGGCCACCGGTGCCGTCACCACCCAGGTCGCGCTCGCCTCCCTCGAAGAGGTCGACGCCGCGGTCGCCGCCGCCAAGGACGCCTACGCCACCTGGGGCACGTCCTCGCTGGCCGCCCGCACCGCGATCCTGTTCCGCTACCGGGCGCTGCTCGACGCCCACCGCGACGAGATCGCCGCGCTGATCACCGCCGAGCACGGCAAGGTGCACTCGGACGCGCTGGGCGAGGTCGCCCGCGGTCTGGAGATCGTCGAGCTGGCCTGCGGCATCACCACCCAGCTCAAGGGCGAGCTGTCCACCCAGGTCTCCAGCCGGGTCGATGTCTCCGCGATCCGCCAGTCGCTCGGCGTCGTCGCGGGCATCACCCCGTTCAACTTCCCCGCCATGGTGCCGATGTGGATGTTCCCGCTCGCCATCGCCTGCGGGAACACCTTTGTGCTCAAGCCCAGCGAGAAGGACCCGTCGGCCGCCAACCTGCTGGCCGAGCTGGCCGCCGAGGCCGGTCTGCCGGACGGTGTGCTGAACGTCCTGCACGGTGACAAGGTCGCCGTCGACGGGCTGCTGAACCACCCGGACGTCGCCGCGGTCTCCTTCGTCGGCTCCACCCCGATCGCCCGCTACATCCACGCCACCGCCTCCGCCAACGGCAAGCGCGTCCAGGCGCTCGGCGGCGCGAAGAACCACATGCTGGTGCTGCCGGACGCGGACCTCGACGCCGCGGCCGACGCCGCCGTCTCCGCCGCGTACGGCTCCGCCGGTGAGCGCTGCATGGCGATCTCCGCAGTCGTCGCGGTCGGCTCCATCGGCGACGAGCTCGTCGCGAAGATCAAGGAGCGCGCCGAGAAGATCAAGATCGGCCCCGGCAACGACCCGTCGTCCGAGATGGGCCCGCTGATCACCGCCGCCCACCGCGACAAGGTCGCCTCCTACGTCACCGGCGCCGCGGCCCAGGGCGCCGACGTCGTCCTGGACGGCACCGGGTACACCGTCGAGGGCTTCGAGAACGGCCACTGGATCGGCCTCTCCCTCCTGGACAACGTGTCCACCGACTCGGACGCGTACAAGGACGAGATCTTCGGCCCGGTCCTGTGCGTCCTGCGCACCGAGACCTACGAGGAGGGCGTCGCCCTCATGAACGCCTCGCCGTTCGGCAACGGCACCGCGATCTTCACCCGGGACGGCGGCGCCGCCCGCCGCTTCCAGCTGGAGATCCAGGCCGGCATGGTCGGCGTCAACGTGCCGATCCCGGTGCCGGTGGGCTACCACTCCTTCGGTGGCTGGAAGGACTCGCTCTTCGGCGACCACCACATCTACGGCAACGACGGCGTGCACTTCTACACCCGCGGCAAGGTCGTCACCACCCGCTGGCCGGACCCGGCCGACGCCCCGGCGGGCGTGGACCTGGGCTTCCCCCGCAACCACTGATCAGCGGCCCGGCCCCGACGGCCCGTACGGATGCCTGGTGCATCCGTACGGGCCGTCGCCGTACGCCTCACAGCCGCCGCAGCCCCGCGTACTGGAGCGCGGCCATCGCCCCCACCGTCAGGGCCTGGAACACGATCCAGACATTGCCCGCGCCCGTGGCGGTCAGCGCGTCCACGGCCACGGCCACCACACCGGCCACCGCCCACGCCGCGTTCAGCGCGATGACGACGCCGACCGCGCCGCGGCTGATGTTCTCCCGGCGGGAGACGGTCAGCAGCCACAGGGCGTACACCGTGAGGAACACCCCCACCGGGTACTGCACCGAGCGGGGCACCCCGAGGAACGGGTCCAGGACCGTGGCGAGCCCGAGATAGCCGATGCCGTTCGATCCGGTGAGGATCACGTCCGTGACCAGGGCGAACCGGAGCAGACGGTCGGAGCGGGCGGTGTCCGCCGGCCGGACCGCCATCGTGTGCTGGGACGACATCATCAGGTCTTCCTTCCGTTGTCACACGCCCGCACAGGGGAGCGCATGCCTGTACGGGAACGGTAGGAACGCGCGGGTGCCCGCTCAATTACCTCCGGGGTAATCGAGCGGGCGCCCCGGGCCGGTCAGCGCGCGGTCCGCGCCGCCCTCGAAGCCCTCGGCCTCCTCGGCGATCATCCGCTGCATCGGGACCGCGCCCACCCGCCCCGAGACCAGGAACGCGAACACCATCGTCGCCACCATGACCACCGTGCCGAGCCACACCATCGTCTCCACCGGCACCGTGTACGCGCCCACGGCCCGCACCACGCACTCGCCCAGCAGCGCCGCACCCCACACCGCCGAGAACCGGATCTCCGCCCGCCGGAACGCCGCCGAGCCGGCCGAGAGCCGCTGCCAGGCGGCGTCCTTGGCCGCGTCCCCCTTGACCAGCACGGGCCGCACCCCCTCGCTCATCATCGGCTGCCCCTTCAGCGCGGTCACCAGGACGACGAGCCCGATGACGCTGCTCACCCCGCTGTCCTTGGCGAGCATCAGCCGCGGGTCCCCGACCATCAGGCTCGTCAGCAGGCTGACCGCGTTGACCGTCACCATCAGCGCCGCCAGCCCGTTGAGCCGCCGCTCGCGCACCACGCCCCACACGGTGCGCACGGCCGGCAGCACACTGCTCCAGGCCAGCGCGGCGAAGGTGCTCAGGCCTGCCGCCTTCAGCGCGTAGTACGAGACGAGCGGCACCGCCACGTCCACGAGCAGCGGCATCATGCTGTCCAGCAGAGCCTTGCGCGGTGCGTACGGAGCGGTGGCGGCCGGAGCGTCTGCGACCGGGGCGGTGACTGTGGCGGCCGGGCTGGTCATGAGGGGTTCCTCCCGTATCGGCGGGAGCCTTCACGGCCCCGCTCTCGATACGTACAGACTGGCCGCCGGGGCCCGGTGTCCGGCAGAGCCGCGTGTACCGGGCTCCGTATGACGAATGTCAGCCCCCGCCGATGACACACCCGCTCACCACCCGGCTCAGCCCCGGAATCCGGTGCGCCGGTAAACCGTTCGCCGCGCCCGGCGTGCCGGTGCTCTGATGGGGGCCATGACCGCTCCGACCAGGCCGCAGTACGAGATCCGCGCCCAGCACACGGACACCACCATCACCGTGTACCAGGCGTACAACCCCTCCATCGGGCTTCCCGCCGCCCGTGACGGGCGCTTCCCCGAGGCATGGAAGCGCGACCGCATGACATGGATCAAGCCGAGCTTCCTGTGGATGATGTATCGCTGCGGCTGGGCGATGAAGGAGGGTCAGGAGACCGTCCTGGCCATCGAGATCACCCGTGAGGGCTTCGACTGGGCCCTGGAGAACGCCGAACTCTCGCACTACGTCAGGGGAGTCCACCCGGACCGCGCCACCTGGCAGCGGAACCTGCGCCGCGCCCCGGCCCGCGTCCAGTGGGATCCCGAGCGCGACCTCCGCCTGAACCGGCTGCCCCACCGCTCCCTCCAGCTCGGGCTCTCCGGCGAGGCGTCACGGCGGTACGCGGACGAGTGGACGGTGTCGATCCGCGATGTCACCCCGCTCGCCCGGCAGATCCGTCAACTGGTGCGTGACGGAAGGCTCGACGAGGCGGCGGCGCTTCTGCCGCACGAGTCGCCGTACCCGCTGGGCGGCGCCCCGCTGCCGGCGAAGGCGCCGTCCTGACCGGGGCTGAGCGAGCAGACCGTGACTGAGCATCCATGACGAGACCGCCGGGTCCCGGCGGAGACCGCTGTGCGGGACGGACGGACGGACGGCTCGGCGGGACGGCGGCGCTCACCGGTTCCCGCGACTCGGGCGAGCGGGCGGCTGTGCGGGACGGCGGTGCTCACCCGTCCCCGCGACTCGGGCGAGCTGGCAAATGCCGCATTAAGAACAAATCAGTCGATATGATCCCGGGATGATCCACCATGTCATCCCCCTGGCGGCATCCGGCCTGAAGATCGACTGGGCCAGGATGCCGACGTACAACACGATCATGTCGGTGGCCGCCGGCGCGGGGCTGCTGCTCGTGGTGGCGCTGGGACGCCAGATCCTCACGCCCGGACGCACCATCAACCCCGAAGGCTGGGTCCTCGCCTTCGGGGCCCTCGGCTTCACTCTGGTGACCACGGGCCTCCACATGACCCTGACCTGGCCGCTCGCCGGACAGGGCTTCCCGTTCGACAACATCATCTTCGGTGAACCGGCGCTCGCCTTCGGCGTCTTCCTCTTCGCCGCGTCCTTCTACCTCTGGAGACGCGGAGCCGCACTCAACAGAGCGGACCGCATCCCCCGGTCGGCCCGTGTCGCCATGCCCATCTCGGTCTTCGTGTTCGGGATCGGGCTCGCCTGCCTCGGAATCGCCGCCGCGGGCTGGAAGTACACCCTCTTCGCCGCGCCGCCCGAGGAACCCATCTCCGGGGAGTTCGCGCAGTGGCCGATCCTGGAGGCGAGCTTCATGTCCGGCCTGTACGTCCTGGTGGGCATCGGCGCGCTGCTGTTCCCGTTCGTGCTGCGCCGGCCGTCGGGCTGGATGGCTCCGGTGACCGGCGTCGTCTGGGGACTGGCCGGTCTGGCGTTCCTGCTCTTCGGCGGGCTCAACTACTTCACCCACATCGGCCTCATCGTCAACACCATGTGAGCCGCCCGGCATCCCGCGGCCCCGGCATACCGCGGACGGAGTACGGCGGGGAGCGCCGTACTCCGCAAGGAGGCCGGGGAGTTCCCCCCGGGGGCTGCCCCCGCGCGGCGCCGGACACGCCCTAGGGTCGACAACCATGGAGACTCCTCTTGTGCGTACGCCCCGGTGGCGGCGCCTGCTGCCCCGCGGGCCCGGCCGGTGGGCCGCCGGCCTGGCGGCGCTCGCCGTGCTGGCCGGTGCGGGCACCTGGAACGCCGCGGCCGACGACGGCGGGCCCGCCGTGCACCGTCAGGACCGGCTGATGAAGGCCGACGGGGTGTCCATCGACACCTCGTACTTCACCGCCGGTGACACCGGGCGCCGGCCCGCCGTGCTGATCGGGCACGGCTTCGGCGGCAGCAAGGACGATGTGCGGGCGCAGGCCGAGCAGTTGGCCCGTTCCGGGTACGCGGTGCTGACCTGGTCCGCCCGGGGGTTCGGGAAGTCGGGCGGCGACGTCGGGCTCAACGACCCCGACCGCGAGGTCAAGGACGTGTCCCGGCTGATCGACTGGCTTGCGGACCGGCCCGAGGTGCGACTCGACGCCGGAGGCGACCCCCGCGTCGGGATCACCGGGGTCTCCTACGGCGGTGCCGTCTCACTCCTCGCCGCCGGGTACGACAAGCGCGTCGATGCCGTCGCACCGCAGATCACGTACTGGAACCTCGCCGACGCCCTGTTCCCCGGCGGGGTGTTCAAGAAGCTCTGGGCCGGAATCTTCGTCACCACCGGCGGTGGCTGCCAGAAGTTCGAGAAACGGCTCTGCGAGATGTACGAACGGGTCGCCGTCAGCGGAAAGCCGGACGCCGCCGCGCGTGCGCTGCTGACCGAACGGTCACCGAGCGCCGTCGCCGACCGCATCGAGGTGCCCGCGCTCATCGTGCAGGGACAGTCCGACTCCCTCTTCCCGCTCGGCCAGGCCGACGCCATGGCCAAGGCCATCAGCGGCAACGGCGCACCGGTCGCCGTCGACTGGATCGCCGGCGGGCACGACGGCGGCAACCTGGAGACCGACCGGGTCCAACGGCGGATCGGCGACTGGTTCGACCGCTATCTCAAGGACGACAAGGGCGCCGACACCGGGCCCGGCTTCCGCGTCACCCGCACCGGAGGCATCGACTCCACCGACGGGGCCACCCTGGTGCGCGGGGCGAGCAGCGACACCTACCCGGGGCTGGACAACGGCACGCGGAGCGTCGACCTGGGCCGTCGTACCCAGACGTTCCGCAACCCCGCCGGGGCGGGCCCGCCCGCCATCTCCGCCGTGCCCGGAACCGGCGGCGGCCTCGCCCAGCTCTCGTCCCTCGGCGTCGGCCTCTCGATCGACTTCCCCGGACAGTACGCCCGCTTCGACTCGGCCCCGCTGAACGAGCCGCTGAACGTCACCGGCACACCGGCCGTCCGGGTCGACGTCAAGGCGAAGAGGGGCGACGCGGTGCTGTTCGGCAAGGTGTACGACGTGTCCCCGGACGGAAAGCAGCAACTGCTGCCCTCCCAGCTGGTCGCCCCCTTCCGGATCACCCCGGACCAGCAGGGCAAGCCGGTCCGGCTGACCCTCCCCGCCATCGACCACCGGTTCGACCCGGGGCACCGGCTCCGCCTCGTCCTCTCCGCCACCGACCTCGGCTACGCCTCACCGGCCGAGCCGACGACGTACACCGTGACCCCCGCCGGCCCGCTGACCGTCCCCACCGCCCCCGCCCTGAAGACCGCACCCGCCACCATGCCCTGGTGGACCTGGGGGCTCCCGGCCGCCGCCGTCGTGATCGCCGCCCTGCTGCTGCTCACCGCCCGCCGCCGCACCGCCACGCCCGCACCCGACCCGGCGCTCGCCGACGTACCCCTCCAGATCACCGGCCTGGCCAAGAAGTACGCCGGGGCCACCGACAGGTACGCCGTGCAGGACCTGTCCTTCCGGGTCGAGAAGGGTCAGGTCCTCGGACTCCTCGGGCCCAACGGCGCGGGCAAGACCACGACGCTGCGGATGCTGATGGGGCTCATCACCCCCGACGACGGCGAGATCCGGGTCTTCGGGCAGGCCATCCGGCCGGGCGCCCCCGTCCTGTCGCGGGTCGGCTCCTTCGTCGAGGGTGCCGGTTTCCTGCCGCACCTGTCCGGGCGCGCCAACCTGGAACTGTACTGGCGTGCCACCGGGCGCCCCGCCGAGGACGCGCACCTGGAGGAGGCCCTGGAGATCGCCGGGCTCGGCGACGCCCTGGCCCGCGCCGTCCGCACGTACTCGCAGGGCATGCGGCAGCGGCTCGCCATCGCGCAGGCCATGCTCGGCCTGCCGGACCTGCTCATCCTCGACGAACCGACCAACGGCCTCGACCCGCCCCAGATCCGCGAGATGCGTGACGTGATGATCCGATACGCGGCCGGGGGCCGGACCGTCATCGTCTCCAGCCATCTGCTCTCCGAGGTCGAGCAGTCCTGCACCCACCTCGTGGTCATGGACCGCGGCCGACTCGTCCAGGCGGGCCCGGTCGCCGAGATCACCGGCTCCGGCGACATGCTGCTCGTCACCACCGCGCAGGAGGTCGCCGAACCGCTCGTGGAGAAGATCGCCGCACTGGCGGGGATCGGCTCGGCGGCCCGCACCGACGACGGCCTCGGACTTCTGGTCCGGCTCGACGGCGCCACCCCGGCCGGGCTGATCTCCGAACTCATCAGGCTGGACGTGCCGTTGACCGGTGTCGGACCGCACCGCCGCCTGGAGGACGCGTTCCTCACCCTGATCTCCGGAGGCTCCGCATGAGTGCCGCAGTCGATCTCACCGCCGGCGCCGAAGCCCCCGGCTACCGGGCCCGGCACACCCTGCCGCTGCGCGTCGAGGCGGTACGCCAGTTGCGCAGGCGCCGCACCCTGCTCATGGGCGGGGTGCTGGCCGCGCTGCCGTTCGTCCTGATCATCGCGTTCGCGATCGGCGGCACCCCGGACTCGCGGGGCGGCGGCAGCGACCGGATCACCCTGATGGACACCGCGACCGCGTCCGCCGCGAACTTCGCCGCGACCTGCCTCTTCGTCTCCGCCGGGTTCCTGCTGGTGGTCCCGGTGGCGCTGTTCTGCGGGGACACCGTGGCCTCCGAGGCGAGCTGGTCCTCGCTGCGCTATCTGCTGGCGGCGCCGGTGCCACGGGCCAGGCTGCTGTGGAGCAAGCTCGTCGTGGCGCTCGGCTTCAGCCTGGCCGCGATGGTGCTGCTGCCGCTCGTCGCACTGGCCGCGGGAGCCGTCGCGTACGGCTGGGGGCCGCTCGAACTGCCCACCGGGGGAGCGCTCGCCGCCTCGGTGGCCGTGCCGCGGCTCGCGCTCGTCGTCGCGTTCGTCTTCGTGTCCCAACTGGTCACCGCAGGGCTGGCGTTCTGGCTGTCCACGAAGACCGACGCCCCACTGGGCGCGGTCGGCGGCGCGGTCGGGCTGACCATCGTCGGCAACGTCCTGGATGCCGTCACCGCGCTCGGGTCCTGGCGCGAATTCCTGCCCGCGCACTGGCAGTTCGCCTGGGCGGACGCGCTCCAGCCCGGCATCGAATGGGGCGGCATGGTCAAGGGCGCGGCGATCTCGGTGACCTATGCCCTGATCCTGTTCGCCTGCGCCTTCCGCGGATTCAGTCGTAAGGACATCGTGTCCTGATCTTGATGTTCGGCTGCTTTGCCGCCCGCCGTTGCCGCATCGAGATCCTTCCGCAACGTCTTCGTCTGCTCCCCGGCGCCGTCCCGCACGTCACATTCACAAGTGCTGGCACGACGACGTTGGGGGCAGGCGATGGAACGCCGAGCAGGCAAGTACGCGAAAAGGTGCGTGCGGACATGGCAGGGGGCACTCGGTGCGCTGCTGGCGGGCGGGGTGCTGCTCACCGGGTGCTCCGGGACGTCGACCGCGGACAAGACCGCCGCCGACAGCCGGGGCGGCGGACCGCTCCCGGCCCCCGCGCCCGCCGCGCCGGGCGGCGCGGCCGACAGCGACGAGGCGAAGAAGCGGGACGGGCTGCGGGAGTCCGCACCGCCCGACTACCTCTCCACCTTCGCCCTGGACGTCGACACCGCCTCGTACGGCTACGCCCGCCGCACCCTCGGCGACGGCGGCCTGCCGGATCCGTCCACCGTGCGGCCCGAGGAGTTCGTCAACAGCTTCCGCCAGGGCTACCGGCGCCCGGACGGCAACGGCTTCACCGTGAACGTCGACGGGGCCCGCGCCGGGGCGAAGGGCGACGGCTGGTCGCTGGTGCGGGTGGGGCTGGCCACCCGGGCCGCCCCCGCCCGCGAGGAACGCCCGCCCGCCGCGCTCACCTTCGTCGTCGACATCTCCGGATCGATGGCCGAGCCGGGCCGCCTCGACCTGGTGAAGAAGTCCCTGGACATCCTCACCGACGAACTCCGCGACGACGACTCGGTCTCCCTGGTCACCTTCAGCGACGAGGCGGAGACCCTGCTGCCGATGACCCGGCTGCGGGACCACCGCGGCAGGATCCGCGACCGGGTCGACTCCATGGAGGCCACCGACTCCACCAATGTGGAAGCCGGCATCCGCCGCGGCTACGACGAGGCGGTCGACGGCCGCGTCGAGGGCGCCAACAACCGGGTCGTCCTGCTCTCCGACGCCCTCGCCAACACCGGCGAGACCGACGCCGAGGCCATCCTGGAACGCATCGGCTCCGCCCGCCGCGACCACGGCATCACCCTCTTCGGGGTCGGCGTCGGCAGCACCTACGGCGACGCGCTGATGGAGCGGCTCACCAACAAGGGCGACGGCCACACCACGTACATCGCCGACGAGGAGCAGGCCCGCAAGGTCTTCGTCGACCAGCTGCCCGCCCACCTCGAACTGACGGCCCGCGACGCCAAGGCCCAGGTGGCCTTCGACCGCGACACCGTCAAGCAGTTCAGGCTCATCGGATACGAGGACCGCAAGGTCGCCGACGAGGACTTCCGCAACGACCGCGTCGACGGCGGAGAGGTCGGCCCCGGCCACACGGTGACCGCGCTCTACGCCGTACGCCTCAGGGCGGGTGCCTCCGGCCCCGTGGCGACGGCGACCGTCCGCTGGCTGGACCCCAGGACCCGGGCACCGCACGAGCAGCAGGGCACGGTCGGGACGGACGCGATCGACGGGCCGCTGTGGGGCGGCGACAGCAAGCGTCTCCAAGTGACCGCGACCGCCGCGTACTTCGCCGAGGCGCTGCGCGGCGGCCGGCTGCCGGGCGCGCCCGGACTCGGTGAACTCTCCGCGCACGCAAGGAAGCTGGCCACCGAGACCGAGGACGCGTCGGTGCGGAAGCTGGCGACCATGATCGGACAGGCCGACCGGCTCAAGAACGGGCCCGGAGAGGGTGGTTCCGGGGAAGTGCCGGAGGGCGAACTGAACTGAACGGGGCGACGGCCGGCTGATCAACG